>RFRA01000100.1 GCA_009924725.1 Actinomycetota bacterium | reverse complement strand
CCGATGATGTCGGCAACCATGCTGCCTTCGCACATTGCCGAAGTTGATTGCAAGTTATTAAATGATGGTTCGCGGAAGTGAACGCGATATGGGCGCGTGCCACCGTCTGAGACTAAGTGAACGCCGAGTTCGCCTCTTGGTGATTCGACGGCGACGTAAACCTGACCAGCTGGAACTTGGAAACCTTCAGTTACTAACTTGAAGTGGTGAATCAATGCTTCCATTGACTCGCCCATGATTTCGCGAATGTGATCGAGAGAGTTGCCCATTCCATCATTACCAACTGCAAGTTGTGATGGCCAAGCAATTTTCTTATCAGCAACCATTACTGGCTGACCTTCAGATTTTTCTAACTTGTCACATGCTTGTTCAATAATGCGAAGTGATTGCTCGAGTTCAGCAATACGAATCAAGAAACGACCATAAACATCGCAAGTATCAGCAGTTACTACATCGAAGTCATATTGCTCATAACCGCAATATGGCGCCATCTTGCGCAGATCCCAAGGCAAACCGGTTGAACGTAGAACTGGGCCAGTGACACCAAGAGTTGTTGCACCAGCAAGATCCAAGTAACCAATACCTTCGGTGCGCTTCATCCAGATTGAGTTACCAACTAGAAGTTTTTCGTTATCTTTAAAGTTTTTACGAAGTTCTGCCACAGTTTCGCGAATTTTTGCGATTGCGCCCTTTGGTAGATCTTGAGCAACTCCGCCTGGGCGTACATAAGCCATATTCATGCGTAAACCTGAAACTAATTCGAAGATATCGAGAACCCGTTCGCGCTCGCGGAAGCAGAAGATCATCGGCGAAAGCGCGCCTAGCTCGAGGGCACCGGTACCGAGAGCAACCATGTGAGAAGAGATGCGATTGAATTCCATCATCATCACTCGAATTTGGTTTGCCCGCTCTGGGGCTTGGATACCTAGAAGTTTTTCAACACCTAAGCAGTAAGCGGTTTCATTGAAAATTGGCGACAAGTAATCCATGCGAGTTACAAAAGTGACGCCTTGAGTCCAGCTGCGATATTCAGTGTTCTTTTCAATTCCAGTATGTAGGTAACCGATTCCGCAACGAACTTCGGTAACCGTTTCGCCTTCAAGCTCTAGAACTAATCGAAGCACGCCGTGAGTTGATGGGTGCTGAGGGCCCATGTTTACAACAACGCGCTCTTCTTTCGCTTGCCCAATTTCAGTTACCAGTGAATCCCAATCGCCACCGGTAACCGAGAAAACAGTTCCTTCGGTGGTTTCGCGAGAGGATGCGTACGGATCTACGTATGTACTCACTTATATGACCTACGTTCGTTAGGTGGCGGAGTTGTCGCGCCTTTGTATTCAATTGGAATTCCACCAAGTGCATAATCTTTACGTTGTGGATGTCCTTGCCAATCATCTGGCATCAAAATACGGGTAAGGCCTGGGTGACCATCAAAAATTATTCCAAACATGTCAAAAGTTTCGCGCTCGTTCCAGTTATTGCCAGACCAAACTTCTACGAGTGAGGGAATGTGTGGATCAGAATCAGGAACACTCACTTCGAGACGAATGCGCTGGTTGTTTGTCATCGAAAGCAATGGATAAACGGCGTGCAGTTCGCGGTTGGTATCGGCTGGGTAGTGAACACCGCTAACGCCTAAACAGTTTTCAAACTTAAGGCGATCACGCAAAATTAGCGAAACTTCTACTAAGCGTTCGCGTTTGATGTGAAGGGTTAATTCACCACGATCAACAACTACGCGCTCAATTGCATCAGCAAAATCAGGATAGGCGCGCTCTAAGTCATCGGTAACTTGGTCAAAATAACCGCCGTATGGGCGCTCCGTAGAACCCGGATTAACTTGGGTGCGAACTAAACCGCCGTACCCAGAAGTATCACCGGTGCCATGAATCCCGAAAGAACCGCGCTCGTCATTGCTCATTACGCTAGCAACCCCTTCATTTGATGGGTTGGCAGGGCCGCCAGGGCCGCAGCTTCAACGTTTTTAATAACTAATTCGCGGTTAGGGCCAAGCTTTTCAACGTAAATCTGATCATGCAGTTTAAGAATTGCATCCATCAACATTTCAGGGCGTGGTGGGCAACCTGGTAGATAAATATCAACTGGTACAACGTGATCAACACCTTGCACGATTGCATAGTTGTTAAACATTCCGCCGGAAGATGCACATGCACCCATTGCGATTACCCATTTCGGTGCGGCCATTTGATCATAAATCTGACGAAGAACTGGTGCCATCTTGTTTGAAACGCGACCAGCAACGATCATTAAATCGGCTTGGCGTGGGGATGCGCGGAAAACTTCCATTCCGAAACGAGCTAAGTCATAACGGCCCGCACCGGCTGCCATCATTTCAATTGCGCAACAGGCCAAACCAAAAGTTGCTGGCCACAACGAGTTCTTGCGCATATAACCGGCAAGTTTTTCAACTGAGGTTAATAAAAACCCACTCGGTAATTTCTCTTCTAGACCCATTTAAATTAATCCCATTCCAATCCACCGCGGCGCCAGACATAGGTAAAAGCTACGAAAACAGTGGCGATGAAAATTCCCATTTCAACTAATCCGAATAGACCTAGTTGATCAAAAGTCACTGCCCATGGATAAAGAAAAACAATTTCAATATCAAAAATAATGAAAAGCATTGCAGTCAAAAAATATTTAACTGGGAAACGGCCACCTTCGGCAGCTTGAGGTGAAGGTTCGATTCCGCATTCATAGGCATCAGCTTTGGCTCGGTTGTAGCGAGCTGGGCCAGTGATTAATGAGATGCCGACTGAGAAGATGGCGAATCCGAGGCCGATCGCCCCGATTACGAGAATCGGGATGTATGGATTGCTTGTTCCAGTCACAGGCGTAATCCTATTCTCGGGTAAGCGGTACTTATGACCGCTACGGCGCTACAGCGCTGTGAACTGCAACAACCCCGCCAGTTAAGTTTTGCCAACCAACGTTTAGCCAACCAGCCTTAGTAATGTGTTCGGCCAGGGCCACTTGATTTGGCCAAGCTCTAATCGATTCAGCTAAATAAACATAGGCATCAGGGTTTGAGGAAGTTTTGCGAGCGATGAAGGGCAGGGCTCGCATTAGATAATTGGTATAAATGGTACGAAATGGACGCCAAACCGGAGCGCTAAATTCACAGATCACGATGCGGCCGCCACTTTTGGTCACGCGAAGCATCTCGCGTAAGGCAAGGTCGAAATCATTGGTATTGCGCAGGCCAAAAGAGATGGTTACGAGGTCAAATTCGCCATCTTTGAAAGGTAGATTCAAGGCATCGGCCTTAGTAAATGGCAGATGTGGGCGGGCTTTGCGGCCAGCGGCCAACATTCCTTCGGAAAAATCAGCTGGAATCACATCGGCGCCAGCTGCGGCTAGCGGTTGCGAAGAAGAGCCAGTTCCGGCAGCCAGATCAAGAATCTTCATGCCCGCCTTTGGCGCAATAATCGCGGTGGTTGAGCGGCGCCAAGCTTTAGTGCGACCCAAACTGAGCAGGTCGTTAACTAAGTCATAGCGTTTGGCCACGCCGTCGAACATCGCGGCAACTTCATCGGGGTCTTTATTTAGGTTTGCGCGCGACATAGGTGCATTCTCTCTGAAGGTAGGCTCGGCTACAACTTCAAGCGCGGGTTATTCAAGTTTTTCACTGAAGGAAAGGGCGCAAAGATGATTTCAATCAATACCGTCCGCCTGGGTGAACACTTACCGCTCTTAGATTTACTGCCCACAGATGCCCCGATCGCTTGGGTGCGCGGTGGCGACGGTTTAGTTGGTTGGGGTGTTCATGCCAGCACAACTGTTATCGGAGCTAATCGATTTAGTGATGCGCGCACTTGGTGGCATAACCAACTCGAAACTCTTTCAGTTGCAGATGCCGTACATGCAAGTGGCACTGGGCCAGTTCTCTTTTCTTCTTTTTCATTTTCAGAGTCCGAAGAATCAGTTTTAGTAATTCCCAAAGTAGTTGTTGGACAACGAAATGGAAAATCTTGGTTAACTTGGATTGGCGATATTGCGCAACCAATTTTGCCTACCGAAAAAACTATTTCTACTTCAGCTAAGTTAACTTGGCGAGCTGAGCCAATTAGTAAAAGCGATTGGGAAAATCAAGTAACTAACCTGGTTCGCGAAATTCAAAGTGGCAAAGTAGATAAAGTTGTTCTAGCTCGTGATCAAAGTGCCCATGCAGATCACGAAATTGATGTTCGCAACGTCTTACGTAATTTAGCAAGTGAATATCCTTCAACTTGGAATTTCGCTGTTGCTGGTTTAGTTGGTGCAACACCTGAACTATTACTGCGCTTAAGTAAAGGCATGGTTACTTCACGGGTATTAGCTGGCACCATTAGCAAGACTGGCGATGATGAGCGTGACTTAGCGCTAGCTGGTTCGCTGGCTCGTTCATCAAAAGATCT
>RFRA01000099.1 GCA_009924725.1 Actinomycetota bacterium | reverse complement strand
ATACCTTCATTGAAAGCGCTGACTAAGAATCGATCAATCAAACCGCGCCTTGGCGGTGGATTAGTTGCTGCAACGACAATTACTAATTGATCTATATTGGCAACGATAGTTCGTTCAACTTTGGCATTGTCATCTACCGTGCGACTTAGTGAATTGCGTCTTTCAGTTATTGTCACAATTCGAGCCAAGGAATCAGTTTTTCCACTTACATCACCTACTAAACCAACTCGATCACCTACGACAACTGACTTTGGTCCGAGTTCGCGCGCTTTCATAGCAGTAACAATTACGCCATCATCGGTAATGCAAGTTGTTCGCCCGCGATCTACCGCAGTTACTAATGAAAAAATGGCATCGTCATGTGAAGGGCGATCTTTCGTACGGCGGCGTGTGCTGCGCGCTGGGCGCACTCGCGCATCAGATTCGTCGTATTCGCGCTTACTCATGCAGTAAGTGAACTCCAAAGGCCAGGGAAATCTGGCAATGTTTTGCGAGTTGTCGCAATGTTTTCGACTTCGATACCAGGCACAACTAAACCAATTGCAGCACCTGCGGTAGCTAAGCGGTGATCATCGTAAGTATGGAAAACCCCAGCGTGCAAAGGTGCCGGAGATATGTGCAGTGCGGTTTCTTCTTCGGTGACGTTGCCGCCAAGAGCGTTAATTTCATTAGTTAGCGCAGCTAAACGATCAGTTTCATGCAAACGAAGATGGCCGATGCCACGCAAATGTGAAGGTGAATCAGCCAAAACGCACAAAGCTGCAATGGCTGGCGTTAATTCGCCGACCTCATGTAAATCAATATCTATTCCGTGAATTATTCCAGTGCCACTTAATTTTAGACCGTTGCTTACAAATTCAACTTTGGCGCCCATCTGCGTCAAAATATTACGCAGTTGATCACCAGGTTGGGTAGTTGTTTTTGGCCAATCAGAAATTGTTATATCGCCACCACAAATCATGGCAATTGATAAGAATGGTGCAGCATTCGACAAGTCTGGCTCAATCACGAAATCTTGACCGGTTAGTTTTCCTGGGAGAACTTTCCAAATATTGTTAGCAGTATCGACTTCAACAGTTGCACCAAAGAAGCGCAACATATCTACCGTCATATCAATGTGTGGCATTGATGGAAGTGCACCACCCACATGTTTAACAGTTATGCCATTTGTCATGCTTGGCCCAATTAAGAGAAGCGCCGATAAGAATTGACTAGAGGCACTGGCATCAATCTCAAGTGAACCACCTGGAATCTCACCGGTGCCATTTAACGTGAGCGGCAAGCTATAGCGACCTTCGTGAGCAACTGAAATTCCTAAATCTTCGAGCGCTTTAATTACTGGACCAAGTGGGCGTTCATGCGAACGAGGATCGCCATCGAAAGCCACGGAACCAGTTGCTAGAGCTGAAAGTGGTGGCAAGAAGCGCATTACGGTGCCGGCGTTGCCAACATCGATTTTTACAGGGCCACTCATTTTTGCGGGCGAAACTTGCCAAGCGGTATCGCCATCAACTGTAGTTTCAAAGATGGTAATTCCTAATTCACGTAATCCGGCAACCATCAATTCGCTATCGCGCGAAATTAGCGGACGCCTAATCAACGATGGCGTAGTTGCTTGTGCCGCCAGAATCAAAGCTCGGTTAGTTACCGATTTTGAGCCCGGGATTGTGACGGTAGCACTAATCGGCTGGGGGCCACGGAAAATCGCGGGCCAATTGCCTGAAGATTGCGCTGAAGTCATGTGCGAACTCTACTGGGTTGGCGATTGCGCTAGCGTTGCGCATATGTGCGGCCGCTTTGTACAGACCCATCAAATGCAGGAGTTAGTTGAACAATTTTCGGCTCATGGCGCAGTCCCCGCACATTCACTGCCAGCAAGTTGGAATATCGCGCCGACAAATCCGATTTACATTGTCCGCGAAAATGGTAGCCAACGTGAATTAGCAGTTGCTTCCTGGGGCCTCATTGGAAACTGGCATAAAACTATTTCTGAAGCACGGACTTCACAATCTCATGCGATCAATGCGCGTTCTGAATCGATTCACGAAAAACCAACATTTAGAAATGCGTTTCGAACCACTCGGTGTTTGATCCCAGTGCAGGGCTATTACGAATGGGCGACCGCACTTGGTCGATACAAACCTAAACAAGCTTTCTATATTTCTGGTGCAGATAACCAATCACTTTCGGTAGCAGGACTCTGGAGTTCTTGGCGAGCACCCGACGGCCAGATCATCGATAGTGCATCGATCATTACTCGCGAAGCCGTGGGGGAGTTAGCAACAATTCACAGTCGCATGCCCGTGATGATGGCTAAAGATCGTTGGGGCGAGTGGCTTGATCCAAAGTTGCATGATGTGGCTGTTTTGCAGGCCTTGATGCACCATGAAGAACCTGCAGCGGGGCTGGTTCCAGTTCCAGTTTCAAGTGCAGTCAATACGGTTGCGGTAAATAACCCAGATTTGATTAAGGAAATTGAACTAGGCGAGCCCGAAACTCTCTTTTAATTCCCAGTTCGCAAGAGCGGTAAAAAATGCAAAAACTAGTCGTAGCCAGATAGCCTTACGGCGATGACATCTACTGAGTTGGTTAAAGAGAGCCCAGCCGAACGCGCTTTGCGCTTCGAGCGAGATGCCCTTGCCTACACAAACCAGTTATATGCCGCTGCAATGCGTTACACAAAAAACCCTGATGATGCCAAAGATTTAGTACAAGATACTTATCTAAAAGCATTTGCTTCCTTTCATCAGTTTGAGGCCGGAACTAATTTAAAAGCTTGGCTTTATCGAGTATTAACAACAACTTTTATTAATAGTTATCGCAAAGACCAACGTCGACCACAACTTTCAAATAGTGAAGTAGAAGATTGGCAATTAGCGGCCGCTGCTTCGCATACCAGCGACCAAGGTAAATCTGCCGAAGTTGAAGCTCTTGAGAATTTGCCAGATAGCGATATCAAGCGAGCGCTTCAAGAAATTCCAGAAGAGTTTCGCATTGCGGTTTACCTAGCCGACGTCGAAGGCTTTTCCTACAAAGAAATTGCCGAAATTGTTGGCGCACCTGCTGGCACAATCATGTCTCGTCTGCACCGCGGACGTAAACAACTTCGCGAGAAATTGGCAGATTACGCCGCTGAACTCGGTTATGGCGAGAGCAAGGAGGGCGCTGATGAGTAATTCAAAATACGAACTTGAATGTGTCGAAGTTTTAACCTCTTTCGTGATTCTGGTTGATGCCGATGTTGCTGAAGTTCAAATTGAATTGCAATTTGAGGATATGCCGCAGTTAACTTTAGCCAATATCAATTCGCACCTTTCTGGCTGCGTTCCATGCTCAATGGAGTTGATTCACGAAAGAACTATGCGCGATTTAACTCGTGATGCATTGCGCCGAAGCTGTAATGAAGAAGCGCCAAGCGATTTACATGATGCCTTGGGTGCCATGTTTAATCAGGCTAATTTTGCTGGCTTTAAGAATGAAGTAATAACTGAGTTCAGCATGCACGAGGTAACTATTGAGATTGATGAATTCGGAAATATCCAACATCGTGAAATTAGAGTTGAAGGCCGTACTGAGTTTAGAAATGATGAACAGTAGTTAATTATGAACACCGAAAATGAATGCTTAGGCGCTGTCGGTTTAGCCACCATGGTGATTCGTCCTGGCGACACTGCTGTGGCCCTTGGAATAGGTGAGTTACCAATCGCCGCTGGTTCGCATTTGTTAAACGTCATGGAGAGCGCATGCGTTACGGCAATAGCCGAATACTTCGAAGGCAGCGAAACCACAATTTTGACTAGCAGTTCAATTGAAGTTCTAGCAGGGGTATCAATTGGAACCGAGATTCGTGGCATGGCTAGATGTATAGAAGTTAATGGAAAAGAGTTAACTTTCGAATGCGATATTTATGACGGCGAGCGCCATATCGCTCATGGCGAAATAAAAAGAACCGCAGTCGAGCGAGTATCTTTCCTCGCCCGAACTGCGGCTCAAACGCTAACTAGCGCTCCACGCATTAATTAATTTACTTCTTGGTCTCCCAGAAGATCGCTGCAATTTCATCAATCTTGGCAATCAACTTATCTGCAACTGCAACATCCTGAGTGCCCTTAGTTCCGGCAGCTCCTGCTAACTTAGTTGCGTCGTTGAAAAGTGTGTGAAGTTGTGGGTATGCCTCAAAATGATTTGGCTTGAAATAATCTGTCCAGAGAACCCATAGGTGCTCTTTAACTTGATGTGAACGCTCTTCTTTGATTGCAACTGAGCGAGATCGGAAATCAGCATCTGTGTTAGCTGCATACTTTTCCATGCAAGCCTTTACTGAGAGCGCTTCGATTTTTGCTTGAGCTGGATCGTATACGCCACAAGGTAAGTCGCAGTGCGCATAAACCGTGGTGCTTGGCTTTAGAAATGAAATCATT
>RFRA01000098.1 GCA_009924725.1 Actinomycetota bacterium | reverse complement strand
CGCCGAAGGTGCGGAATAACCTTGATCCATAGCTAATTGAATCTTTGGCCCGTCGAAATGCCCAAGCCAACCTTCAGTTATTCCAGTGTTATGTGAAATTACGACTTCCAGCACATTATTTGGCTTAATCCGCCAGAAACCTGCCTCGCTTGCACCTGGGCGAATAATTTCACCATCATCATCGACAATCCAAGAACGCGAGAAATAATTTAGAAATGGTCGGCCATCGTGATTAAAAACTGTTTCTGAGATAAATTGAAAAGGTTTAATCGTTGGATATTCCCCATGGCCCTTGCCGCGCCAAGTACCTACTAGCCAAGCTAGTGGATTTAAATCTGGGTGAAGACCTTCTGGAATCGTAAATACCATTATCTGCCGCTTCGCTTTCTGCTATCTCGGTAGCGAGCGCTTTCGGGATCTCTGCGACTAGTAAATGCAAAGAACAATAATCCAGCACCGATAACTATCGAAATCAGGCCAAGGAGAATTGAGGTTAAGAGCTCCATGCCGATAAGTCTATCTGCTACTTACATCTTTCTTACGGCCCACATGATCGCGAGCCCTGCTATCAAGGTGATCAATAACTGACCAAACAATTGCATTTATTAACTACCTGCCGTTATCGCTTCTTGTGCAGCCGGAATTCCGGCAACTGAGAGTGTTGCATCTAAGGGGGTATTGCGCTTAACGACTGCAAGTGCAATTGGCCCTAATTCATGATGTCTGGCCACGGTTCCAAGGAAGCCAACGACGACTCCATCGTTTTCTACTGGAGTTCCAACTTTAGGAAAGTTAACTTCAGTACCATCAAGATGCAACATAACTAATCGCCGCGGTGGGTTTCCTAAATTATTAATTTTGGCAACAGTTTCTTGGCCGCGGTAACAACCTTTATTTAGGTGTACTGCACTATTTAACAAACCTAGTTCATTTGGAATTGATTTATGATCGGTTTCAAAACCAATCCGTGGCAATCCTGCAGCCACTCGCATTGAATCAAGTGCCCAGGTGCCCACCTGGGTTGCCACTGAATTAAAGGTTTCAATCATGTTTGCTAGTTCGGCACGAGGCACAAGTGCATATGGCCCCGCAATTTCATCCATCTTGCCGGGGGCTCGCAACACTGCAAAATCTGCGGTTGCATCATGGATTTCAACTTGCGCGCGAAATTTCATTTTTTCTAAATGCAAAATCAATTCAGCACTACGACCAGGATTAACAACCAGCCAAGTGGTGTCGCCATCATCGACTAAAAAGAATTGATGCTCGATATGGCCTTTGGGATCTAAAATTAAAGCGTGCTGCCATTGACCAGCTAATAAATTTTCATGATCTTGGGTAGTTAAAAGATGTAGCCAAGTTAATCGCTCGGTGCCAGATAACGCGACAACTTCGTAGTGTGACAAGTCAGCCCAAGCTGTTCCTGCTTCAAGTGCGCGCTGCTCTTTTACCGGATCACCAAAGTGCCAAACCGCACCTTTATCAGGGCCGTCCTCAACGAGTACGGCGCTCATTACTTGCTTTCAGCAGCAAAACAGGTTGAGCAAGTTCCGTACACGGCAAAGTGTGTGACATCAGTTTTAAAACCATAATCATCGGCCAGCGCATTTACAAAGTTAGCCGCAACATCAATTGGAGCGTCTCCAACTGAACCGCAAATTCCACAAACTAAATGTAAGTGGGTTAACTCTTCGGCGGCGTGATAAGTAGCGCCACCGTGGCCCAAGTGAGTGTGTTGAACTAAGCCGACATTTTCTAGAGTTTCCAAATTGCGGTAAACCGTTGAAAGATTGATTCCGGGATGCGTTTGGCGTACTTTTTCAGCAACTTCTTCTGGTGTGGCGTGACCAAGTTCGCGGACGGCAGCTAAAACTAATTCGCGTTGCGGTGTTAAGCGCAAACCTTTATCGCGTAATTCATGCTGATCGGCCATGAGTGAATTCTACTTAAATTTCCACAACTAAATCGACTGGATTGCCTTTAGCAGCAATTACTTTACGTTCAATGCGCACTCCTGAGGCCAGAATTACTAAAGTCCAGGCGCCAGGAGCGGCGAAGAATCGAAATTGCCCGTCTGCGTTAGTCGGAACTTCTGCGGTGAACTCACCAGTTGAATCCAATAATCGAACATATGCGTTACCAACGGGAGCACCATTTGGAACCCCATCGCTTTCCCCGTCCCTGAGAATGACACCTTGAATTAAGGTTTGCGTTGATAAATCAATGCCCGAAATATCAGGTCCTCCTGGCGTAGCGCCGCAAGTTCGCATTAAGCGCCTATCGCAACCGGAACGCCAACTAATGAACCGTATTCAGTCCAAGAACCGTCATAGTTCTTTACATTTGAAAGACCTAATAATTCGTGAAGTACGAACCATGAGAAAGCTGAACGCTCTCCAATACGGCAATATGCGATGGTGTCTTTTGCTAAGTCAACACCAGCACCTACATAGAGTTCTTTTAATTCGGTATCTGATTTAAAAGTGCCATCTTCATTGGCAGCTTTTGACCAAGGAATATTTTTTGCGGTTGGAATATGTCCCTTTATTTGGCCACTCTCTTGTGGTAAATGTGCAGGTGCTGCCAGCTCACCACTAAATTCGGCCGGCGAACGCACATCTACGATATTTAGCTTACCGATTGCTGCAATAACTTCGTCTCGGTATGCCCGGATTGAATTGTCGCGTTCTTTAGCTACGTACCGGGTTGCCGTGCGAGTTGGCACGGTTGTAACAAACGGACGAGCATCTAGTTCCCAGCGTTTGCGGCCACCATCTAACAGGCGCACATCACTATGACCATAAATCTTGAAATACCAGAAAGCATAAGTTGCAAACCAGTTGTTGTTACCACCGTAGAGAACTACGGTGGAATCTGGTGCAATTCCACTCTTAGAGAGCAGAGCTTCGAACTTTTCTTTCGAAATTAAGTCGCGAATTAAGCCATCTTGTAAATCATCACGCCAGTGAAAAGTAATGGCGCCTTCAATATGGCCTTGTTCGTAGAGCGAAGTATCTTCATCTACTTCGACTAAAACAACTGTTGGATTATCCAGGTTTTGAGCTACCCAATCAGCACTTACGAGTGAGGTTTCACGTGACATAAAGAAATTCTCCTTTTCTAGAAATTTGATAAGTTAAATTTAAAAATTGTGATTTGATTTAGCGACGTGCGCGTAGCAACAGTAAATAAACTTCGCAGCCTAGGCAGTAATTAAAGGCGGCATTTAAAAAAGCTGCTGCAAGAGCAAAGCCAGTTGCGACGGTGAATACGATTGTTGCACCAGACAAGAGTCCAGCAACTGCAATAGTGGCAAAAATTAAACCGACAGCCTGGGCAAATCTAGGTGGTCGCACATCTTCGGGAACAAATTCACTCTTGAGTCTAGGTTTAATTAGACTCTTAAAAAGAAATGCATACGGCGTGAATTGTGGGCCTTTCGTTGCACCAATTAGAAACACTACTAACTGAAAAGTAATCAGAGGTAGTGATTGAGTTACTAGCGCAGTTGCCAATACAAATACGGTAATCGCTGCCGAAAAACGAGGACCGCGTGCATCAATTACTACTGGGGTTTGATTCTTTTCTAAAGTTGTCATTTGCTTCCTGCTTCTCTTGGTCGTTGGTTACTAAAACTGGGACATTTAAGTTTTAGTTACTACACAACGAAACGGCCAAGCGTCCGTAATCGAGTACACGACGCTTCGTGAAGAAACTATCTAAAGCGAAAGACATGTCATAAGAATAAAGAGGGCAAGCAAGAAAGCCTAATTGCGAGTTACTTGCAGGTGTCACTTGATAGCGGCAAGTGCGGCGAAGACTTGGTCTCGCTTAGGTGCGCCAACTGCGCGACCTACTTCGAGACCAGAGCTGTTCAGAATTAGCGTGGTTGGAGTTGATCGAATATCCAACTTGCGCACTAACTCCAGATTTGTTTCAGCATCTATTTCAACATGACGCACATCGCTTAAGTCAGCGACTACGTTTTCGAGCAAGGTACGAGTTGCGCGACAAGGGGTGCAAAAGGCTGACGAAAATTGCACCAAAGTAGCCCTTGATCCAAGATCACCACCGATTATCGATGCAGTTAAAGCCTTGCCAGAGATAGCTTTGGCTTGAATCTTGCCCCGTGACTTTTGATACCAGAGGCCGTAAGCAGCTGCTGACCCCAGCACTATAAGAATTGGTAGGAAAGATTTCACGAGAGTAGTCTGAGCCACTTAACACCTAGAACGCAACTGGAAGCAGGTGAGCGCAAATGGCAAGAGTGTTGCTACTTACAAACACTCTAGGCGCGAGTGCCGAAGTTTTGCCATCGCTAGCTTTATTGCAACATCAGGTAAAAATTGTCCCCGCCGAAGCAAGTGTTCTGATCGATGTTCCCGAAGCAGACATTTTGTTGCTAGATGCACGTAGAGATATTCCT
>RFRA01000097.1 GCA_009924725.1 Actinomycetota bacterium | reverse complement strand
AGAAGCCTTGGCCGATCTACCCCAATTTTGGATGGGTGGACTGCTAGCCCGCGACCTAGTCGCGGTTAGTGATGATCCCTCATGTTTGGCCGATGGTGGATTTTGGGCAATCAGTACAACTTATGAAGGTCAATTCCGAGCCGCCAAGTTCAAAACAATTAGCAACCAAAGTTTCCCCATAATTTCGGCCGCTTCGAAGGTGGCTGGAAAGTGGGAGAGCAGTGCATCGGAAACTCAATACCTTGAATACGTCGAGAAAATCCGCGAGGAAATTGCAAGTGGCGGTGTCTATCAAGTAAATGCGTGCCGCATCTTAAGTATCAAGTCACCAACAACTTTAGATCTGGCATTTGCAAACATTTTAGAATTTAATCCAGCACCTTTTGCTAGTTACTTGCGGTTTAGTGATGTTGAGATTGCGTCGGCATCACCGGAGTTGTTTCTAACACGCGACGGTGATCAAGTAAAAACTTCGCCAATCAAGGGAACTAAACGATCAGTCTCTGAGAAATTCGGTAGTAAAGATCAAGCTGAAAACATCATGATTGTTGACTTGATGCGAAATGACCTTGGCCAAATTTGTATTCCTGGGTCGATCGCGGTTCCTGAGTTATTGCGCGATGAAGAGCACCCGGGTTTGAGTCATTTGGTCTCTGATGTAACTGGTCAACTACGAAGTGGAATCTCGTGGGCGGAGATTTTTACGGCGCTACTGCCTGCCGGTTCGATAAGTGGTGCACCTAAGCGCGCTGCGAACCGAATAATTTCGGAGCTAGAGCCAACTGCACGTGGAACCTATTGCGGAATTCTTGGCTGGGTACAAGACGAAAAAGCATTGTTATCCGTCGCAATTAGAACGTTTTGGCGGGATTCCGAATTTATTCGTTTTGGAACCGGAGCCGGGATCACGTGGAGTAGCGACGCAAAGGCGGAGTGGGAAGAAACTCAATTAAAAGCCGAACGATTAATTTCAATAATCGGCGGTGAACTATGAGTCAGATTGCCTGGGTTGCAGGGAGATTGTTAAGTTACGAAGAAGCTCAATTGGATTCCGCGGGTTGGCCAGCCGGGACTGGAATTTTTGAGACCATAAAAACTGTTAACGGCCAGCCTTGGGCGTTATCCCGACACATGCGACGAGCTTTAAATTCAGCCCGTCGCAATGATCTTTCTTTTCCTAATGAAGATTTGATTCGAAGCGCAGTGGCCGAGACTATTGCAGCAAGCCCATACCCAATCGGCCGGCTACGTTTGCTTTTTGGTATCGATGGAACTCTGCGGGTCACGCATCACGAGTATCTAGAGTTGTTATCGACCGCCCACTTAGGCATCCGCTCTGTCACTCACGAGCTTCCGACTCCGGTTGAGAAGCGTTATCCGTATACTCAAAATTTAGAGATCCTGTCTCAGGCTAAGATTTCAGGTTTTGATGATTATATTTTAGTGAACGCGGATGGCTTCGTTACTGAGACTGCAATTGCGAATTTGGTTCTAAAGATTAATGGGCAATGGGTGACGCCACCCCTTAGTGATGGCGTATTGCCTGGGGTTATGCGAGCTTTATTAATCGAAAAAAATGGCGTAATTGTGCGTCGAATTCTGGCCAGAAGCATCGATGAGATTGAGTGTGGATTCGTAGTTTCCAGTCTTAAGATTGCGCAACCTATTGGTCAGATAGAAGATCGAATTCTTGTGATTTCGCCTGATACTGAACAAATGCGCGCAGAATTTGCGGCAACTGCATTGGTAACTTCGGTAGGCTAGGGATATGCCTGAACTTAAAGTCACCATAGATGGTGTGGCCACTTCGATTGCCGCCGATCTGCGACCAACTCAGATTTTCGCTGAACGCAAAGAAGTGGTCGTCTGCCGAATCAATGGCGAATTGCGTGATCTCTGGACTGATCTAGCCGATGGAGATGCGATCGAATCGGTAACTATCGATTCTGATGATGGCCTAAAGGTATTACGCCACTCAACTGCCCACGTTATGGCGCAAGCAGTTCAACAAATTTATCCAGAAGCAAAATTAGGAATTGGCCCGCCGATTACTGATGGCTTTTATTATGACTTCGATCCGCAGGATCCATTCACCCCAGAGTCGTTAGAGAAAATTGAAAGCGCAATGCGCAAGATTGTTAAGGAAGGTCAGCGGTTCAAGCGTCGCGTTACTAACGAAGCTGATGCGCTATCTGAGTTGGCCAAGGAGCCATACAAG
This sequence comes from Actinomycetota bacterium, assembly GCA_009924725.1. GTDB lineage: Bacteria > Actinomycetota > Actinomycetes > Nanopelagicales > Nanopelagicaceae > Planktophila. Next base: position 2,252 of record RFRA01000097.1, on the reverse strand, counting down.
TGTGAATTAATCGGGATCAAAGGTGGATCAAGTGATGAAAGCTCGGTTGAAGTTGGTGGAGCTGAGCTAACTATCTATGACAATTTAGGCCGCGATGGACAACCTGTTTGGTCAGATCTGTGCCGTGGACCGCACTTGCCATCAACAAAACACATTCCAGCTTTTAAGTTAATGCGTAGTGCTGGCGCTTATTGGCGCGGTTCGGAAAAGAACCCGATGTTGCAGCGTATTTACGGAACTGCTTGGCCGAGTGTCGATGCGTTAAACGCCTATCTCGAGTTGTTACTCGAAGCGGAAAAGCGCGATCATCGTCGCTTAGGCGCCGAACTCGATCTCTTTAGTTTTCCTGAGGAAATTGGTTCTGGGTTAGCGGTGTTCCACCCTAAGGGCGGAATCATTCGGCGCGCGATGGAAGATTATTCGCGCATTCGTCATGAAGACGAAGGGTATGAGTTTGTTTATTCACCGCATATCACCAAGTCAGCCCTCTTTGAAACTTCTGGCCACCTCGATTGGTATGCCGATGGCATGTATCCACCAATGATCATGGATGAAGAACTCCATGCCGATGGCACGATTAAACGGCCAGGGCAGAAGTACTACATGAAGCCTATGAACTGCCCTTTCCATAACTTGATTTACAAATCTCGTCAGCGTTCATACCGTGAGTTGCCGTTGCGATTATTTGAGTTCGGAACTGTTTATCGCTACGAAAAATCTGGTGTTCTGCACGGAATCACTCGTGCTCGTGGCTTCACTCAAGATGATGCACATATCTATTGCACCCCAGAGCAAATGCCTGGCGAACTTGATTCGCTTCTAACTTTCGTTCTTAATCTATTGCGCGACTATGGACTGAACGATTTTTACTTAGAGCTTTCAACTCGTAATCCAGAAAAGTCAGTTGGCGAAGATGCAGAGTGGGTTGCGGCAACTGAAGCACTTCGACAAGCAGCCAGTTTGCAAGGTCTTGATCTGGTACTCGATGAAGGTGGCGCTGCGTTCTACGGACCAAAAATTTCAGTTCAAGCAAAAGACGCCATCGGTCGTACATGGCAAATGTCGACGATCCAAGTCGATTTCCAATTGCCACAACGTTTCGAATTGGAATATGCAAACACCGATGGCTCTCGTTCGCGCCCGGTAATGATTCACCGCGCATTATTTGGTTCGATCGAACGTTTCTTTGGCGTTCTCACCGAACATTACGCTGGTGCGTTCCCACCATGGTTGGCACCCGTTCAGGCAATCGGTATACCAGTAGCCGAAGCTTTCACACCTTATCTTTCCGACGTGATCAGCCAAATGCGTAAAGCAGGTTTACGCGTGGAATTAGATGCATCCGATGATCGCATGCAGAAAAAAGTCCGTAACGCGCAGATGTCGAAAATTCCATTTATGGTTATTGCCGGCGAAGAAGATCAAGCCGCCGGCGCAGTTTCTTTCCGCTATCGCAATGGCGAACAGAAGAACGGTATTCCAGTAGCTGCAGCGATCGCAGAAATTAAGAAAATCGTTTCTGATCGCACTCAGGTTTAGTTATGTCCGAGAGTGTGGGCGGCGCCGGAATTCCTGATGCTTGGCAACGGTTGTGGGCTCCTCATCGCATGGAGTATTTAACGGGCGATAATCGACCGCTACCAGGCAATGAAGTTGAGTGTCCGTTCTGTCGCATCCCAAAGTTAAGTGATGAAGCAGGGTTGATCGTTGCCCGTGGTACCGAGGCATATGTGGTCATGAATCTTTACCCATATAACGCAGGCCACTTATTGGTTTGCGCCTATCGACATGTCGCAGATCTCACTGATTTAACTGATTCAGAGCGAAATGAAATTAGCGAATTATCTGCGCACGCAATGACGACGTTGCGCAAGGTTAGTGCGCCAGCCGGATTTAACTTAGGGATGAATCAAGGTGCAATTTCAGGCGCTGGTGTTGCAGCCCATATTCACCAACATATTGTTCCGAGATGGTCAGGCGATGCTAACTTCATGCCGATCATTGGCCAAACCAAAGTTTTGCCCCAATTGCTATCTCAATCTCGCGATTTAATTGCTGCAGCTTGGTGATTTAGAGTTGGCTTAAATACTCGCGAACTTCCTTGATTCCAAGGCCACTTTTGAAATCAAGTGGGATGGCTGGGAATAAGAGACCGGCAGCAAATGCATCTGGTCCCATCTGATCAATCGCGAGTAGATATTCGTCACGAAATTCGCTAACTAAAGTTTTATGTTCATCAGCGCTTTCGATTT
>RFRA01000096.1 GCA_009924725.1 Actinomycetota bacterium | reverse complement strand
CGCTTTCGTTTTTGGTATCAACTTCGAGAATTACCTCTGTGGCACCTTTAGCTTTTGCCCAACTTTCTAGTTCAGCCAACATCGCTTGGGCCAGTCCTTGCCCTCTAAAGTCAGGCAAAATCGCGATAGTTAGTAAGTCAGCAGGCACGCCCGCGGCAACCACCATGATTCCGGCGTAGCCAATAATCGAGCCGTCATTTAGCGCCAAGATAAATTGGCGAGTACCACCGAGGCCAGCAATCTCTTCTTTAAATTGTGCTTGCGACCATGGGTAATCCGGAAACATGCTTCGCTCTAGTGAAGTTAACACTGGCACATCAAGCACCGTTGGTTGGCGATAAGTAATCATTTGCGATCCGCCGTTGCAACTGCATCTGGGCGACGTAGATAAATCGGTTCAGTTACTTCTTCGCTTAATGATGTGAAAAATTGCGGATCTGGAAATAACGAATCAATTATCTTAATTCCGCGGGCGGCAACTATTGCTGGTAAATCAACTGCTGGGCCTTCAACTCGAAGCCCATTGGTGTAGCGCGCCCAATAAACTTCTCTGCGTCTAGCATCTATCGCCACCATAAAATCTGGCTCACTTACTTGAGCAGCGATCGCATCGAGAGAACAAAATCCACGAACTGGAATGTTTCGAGCCCAAGCGAAAGTTTGCGCAAAAGTTATTCCAACGCGCAATCCGGTATATGGCCCTGGCCCCATGCCAACTAGTACTTCGGTAATCTCTCGATTCGCAATTGCCGCTTGAACTAAATCAGGTAACGCTGGCCCGTGTGACATGGCGCCATCACGAAACTCATTGAAAACAACTTTGCCGTTTTCAACTACTACTACCGAAGTACGAGATGCAGCTGTGTCGATTGCTAAAATACTCATAACAAGAATCCTGCCCATCGCGCACCGATGCCGACCGCGCTCACCTGTCGAACTTCTTCGCTTCGATCAATGTTAATTTCTAACCGATCTTCAGAGAGCCGGGCTGCTTCAGCGCCACCCCATTCAACAACTGCTACCGAATTAGGTAACGCTGAATCTAAATCAAGATCATCTAAATAGAGATTAGCTTGGCCATCAATTAATAGTCGATAAGCATCGACATGAATTAATGGCAATGAACCTTGGTGTACCCGTGAGATTACAAAGGTTGGTGAGGTAATTCCGCTGATCCCTAATGCGCTACCAATGCCTTGAGTTAATAGGGTTTTGCCAGCGCCAAGTGGGCCATTTATAAGGATTAGATCGCCGGCTTTAAGTTTTGCCCCAAGCTTTGCCCCTAAGGCAAACATCTCATCGGGAGTTGCAATTGCGATCACTGGGAAAGATTACCGACTAAAAAGAATGAAGGGCCCGAGTTGCCTCGGGCCCTTCATTTCTAACTTAATTAAGCAGTTACCAGATGTACTTCAAATCAGATGGACGGTAATCCAAATCTGAGTTCAAGTATGGTGCTTTCTTGATGTACTGCTGTAGATAGCCAGGTGAACCGACTTTTCCAGTATCAGCAGCGTGAGCCAAGATCTTGACCCAAGCCATCATCTGCTTCAAGGTGAAGTTTTGGTGACCAACACCTGAAGGTGAAGGTGCAGCAGCAAGGTCTGGAGTGCCCGCAGCTGTGAACTTTGTATAAGTTTCAGGAGTCATTGCATAAAGTGAAGCAACGTTCCAGACTGGCTTTAGTCGTGCTGCAGCTGCGCGCTCTTCGCTGGTCTTAGCAGCATCACGAGCAGTCTCATACTTGGCAAGTTTCGCATCATAAATTGCACGAGCCTTGTCAACGTAAAGAGCGCCGTTACCAGGAAATACCAGACGGTCTGCTTCATTTGAAAGCAGCACAACTGGTTTAGTGGTATCGAACTTGCTCTTATCTAGCGCCTTTAACTTAGCAACAGCTGCTGGGTCTCCGGTTACTCGAGGTGCCTGTGAAAGAACGCCGAGCATCGCATTGATTGCACCATCACCTGAAAGACCAAGGTTGAAACGACCTGAATCAGCTGGATCTAGCAAGCTAAACCAGTTGGTCTTGGTGTTGTCATAGAAGCCTGGGCCGGTAATTTCAGAGATCGCTTGACCACCGAAAGTTCCGGTTGCAATTGCTTCGCCAAAGTTTTCTAGGATCGCAACTGTCGCGTTAATGCTCTGTTCAGCAATAACTGCATTAGTTGTAATGCCATCCATGTGAGCGCTCTTAGTTGGTAAACCGATTAACAAACCAGTTAGCAATAGGGCTGAACGTTGTGGGATTCCAGAACCCTTGAGCGCTGCCGGATATTCAAGTCCTGGTGCACCAAGGTTTGCACCCCATGCAGTAAGTAGAGCAACAACTTTGCCGAATTCGGCAGCAGCTGCATAGTGGCCAGCTAAACCTTTAACGCCCATCGCTGCACAACCCTTAATGGTTGGGTCAGCGAAAACGCTCAAGATATAAAAAGCATCGCAAAGTGATTGCACTTCTTGGCCAATTGAAGGAGTTACACCAGCCATCAGACCGACAGCATTGGCATAAGTTGGGTACTTCTCAATAAATGGGGTAATTATCGAACCGGCTTGTGATGATCCGTATACAACACCTTTTCTTACGCTGTATTTAGCTTTTACGGTATCAATTAGTTCCTTTAGCATTTCAACACGATCGGCTGTATTCCAACCGCGCAGACCACCAGGTGAAACACCGTCATAAGTTGCTAAGCCGTAACCAGCACGCAACATTGAGGCTTCTGGCACGTTGCTTGGTGTTAATTCTTCAACACCTTTAGGAACTGTGATTACACCTGGAAGTGGGTAAGTGAAACGAATACCGTGGTTCCAGTAGAAGAAAGTTCCACCAAATTTAGCTGGAACTTTGATCAAGTAACCAGCGCCATTGCTAAGCGTGCCGGTGCAAGTTTCAATGCCGTTAGAGGCAGTAGAACAAGTTGGTGCGGCAGCATTAGCGCTAGGTGCGATTGCTACAGCAGCTGTTGAGAGAAGTGCTGCTGCACCAATTGCGGCAATGAATTTGCGCATAGAAATAGTTTTCATTTTTACCTACTAGTTCTTTGGTAGAGCATCAGCAGCAATTGCTGGACGCTTGTAGTTGGAAACTGTTACTGGACCATTTCCAGAATCAGTTGAGTAAACAACGCGAGTTCCACTTACTGGCTGCAGAACTGTTGCTGCGTCATATGCGCCAATCCAGAAACCACTGAATGCCTCGTGTGTGGTTGTTGAATATTGCAAAGGTGTAAATGCAGCGCTTTCGATCTTGCTGCCATTTGACTCCATATAGTCAATAAAGCAGACGCGAGTCAAAGTGTTCTTCTTAGCATTTGCTTGGCAAGTCTTGTTGTTCTTGGCTGAGAATGTTGTCTTAGGGTTCAGGGTTCCCATAAGAGCACCAGTTGCCATATAGCCAATATTCATGCCTTGCATCACGTTGTTATCCCAGCGCTTGTCAGCACCCTTGTTGAAGTCATCATTGATCTTCTTGAAAGCTGCTACATATTCATCACTTGCATCGCCTGGAGCTGGTGCATGTGAAGCTGAGATAAGACCAGTGAGCATCGCTGCGCTCATTGCTGCAGGAACACCCTTTGAGCCGGCGATTGTCTGGAAGGTTGTTGCATCTGCACCCACGCTGATTACTGCCCACTTATCTGGCTTGTAGCCAAGTGCGCTTGCAGTTAGAAGTGCTACTGCAGTTGCAGATGAAACAGCAGCGATAATTACAATTTCAACGCCATTAGCTTTCAATTGAGTCAACTGACTTGCCAAACCAACTGAGCCTTGAGTACCAGCAATAAAGTCAGCTGAAGTCTTCTTAGCTTCGAAAGTTAAACCAGCCTTGGCGAATCCTTCAAGTGAGTTTCTGCCGAAGTCATCAGACTGATACAAAATACCAATCTTCTTATCTGGGTACTTCTCCTTTAGATACTTACCCATGATCTTCGCTTCGGTTACATAAGTGCCTAGTGCTGCGAATGTTGTTGGGTAGGTGGCTGGGTTATAGAAATCAGAGAAACCACTGTTTACGAATACATCAGGAATCTTGCGACGGTTAATGTCCTTGATTACTGAGATGTGAGTCTGAGTTCCGATGCTTCCAATGAAAGCAAAAACTTTTTCCTTATTAATAAGCGAAGAAGCAGTCGAAATAGTTAAGCCTGCTTTGTAAGTATCGTCCTTAACTTCTAAACGAATCTTCTTTCCGCCGATGCCACCCTTTGAATTTACATAATCAAAGTAGGCGCGAAGTGCGTCATCTACTTTGTTATAGCCTGGGCTTGCTGCGCCAGTTTCAGGAAGCTGCATTCCAAGAACAATCTCGGTTGCGCTCACACCTTGTTCGGCTGCATTTGCCGGCAACGCCGTCAATGCCATTGATCCCGCGGCTACTACAGCGCCAAGGCTGATGAGCTTTTTGCGAGATAGAGATGCACGTATATTCACTGCGTTCACTCTTTCTATTTAGATTTACCGCCAATTAGCAAGTGCGCTTCTTGGACAGAAACTGGACCAA
>RFRA01000095.1 GCA_009924725.1 Actinomycetota bacterium | reverse complement strand
GCTGGTGCTATCGCTGGCAGAAACGATTGGCCAGTTAGCAAAGCCGAGATAATTGCAGTCGCCACGATTATCGATAAAGCACGAGAACTAAATTTTCGTGAGTGAACCGGTCGTAGTAATTGGTGCTGGTTTAGCGGGCATGAATGCTGCCATTGAATTACAAAAGGCTAATCGCGAAGTAGTTGTCCTAGAAGCCTCTGATCGTGCTGGCGGACGAGTGCAATCAGATCAGATCGATGGCTTTACCTGTGATCGTGGTTTCCAATTGATTAACGCCAAATATCCAGAGTTAGCTGCCCTGAACATTCTAGGTGAGTTAGATTTTCGATTCGCTGATCGGGTGATAAATATTTCAATCCATGATCAGTCGCATCGAATAGGTGATCCGTTCACATATCCGTTTTCAGCCTTCGACTCAGCCACAGGATCTATCTTTGAGAAGTTAGCTCTGATTAAAGCATTAGCTAGGAAACCTAGAGCAGAGCTTTCGATTGATAAGTATCTAATCTCAGCTGGGCTAGGCAGAACATTCGAGCGGGTGTTACGACCTTTCTTGCGCGGTGTTTATCTGACTGACCTAACTAATATTTCAGCAACGGCTGGATTAGAGATCATTAAGACTTTCATAAGTGGAAAACCAGGATTGCCGAGTCACGGAGCAGGAATGCTTTCAAGCGCGATTGCAAAACAAGTTAACGATTTGCGGTTAGGCGTAACAGTTGATTCGATCAAGCGTGGGTTTGTGGTGACTTCAGCGGGCCAAATACCTGCAAGTGAGATTATCGTGGCGACAGACAGTACGACTGCAGCGCAATTGTTGGATCTGCCTTCGGTTCCCAAATTAGCTGGTTGCACAACTTGGTATCACAGCGCACCTAATGCGCCGGTCGAACATGGCCAACTAATGGTTGATGGTCAGAACCGCGGGCCAGTAATCAATTCTCTAGTGATTTCAAATTTCATTCCAGAGTTCGCACCCAATGGCAGAAATCTAGTTTCAACCACAACAGATGTTGGGATTACCGAGTCTGAAGCTCGCCGCCACTTAGCAACAATTTACGCTTGCTATAATCGTGATTGGGAGTTGGTAGCAAAGTACGAGATTCCAGCAGCGCTGCCGATTGGAACAAAAAGGATAACCCAACCAATTCAAACTTTGGTACGCGAAGGAGTTTATTTAGCCGGCGATGGGCAAGTAAGTCCGTCACAAAATGGTGCTCTCAAATCGGGACGATTGGCAGCTATAGCCGTGTTAGCTAATTAATCAACTAACTTTTCGAGCGCCGATGAAATGTGTGGGTAATCAAAAGTAAAGCCGGCTTCAGTTAAAGCTTGCGGAAGAACCTTCTTTGACCCAAGAACTTCAGCCGAGAAACCGCCAAGCACAATCTTTAGTGCAAGAGCCGGTACTGGAAACAGTGCGGGACGGTGCATCGCACGAGCTAAGCCGGCAGTGAATTCAGAGTTAGTAACGGGATTTGGCGTAGTCAGATTAACTGGGCCAGATACTTTATTTTCGAGCAGAAATGCGATGGCGCGAATTTGATCGTGCAAAGTTATCCAAGACCACCATTGCTTTCCATTACTTAATTTTCCACCAAGACCAAAGCGAAACAGTGGCAACATCTTGCCAAGAGCGCCGCCAGTCGGATCAAGCACCAAACCAGTGCGAAGTTTTACGGTGCGTACATCGCCAGCAAGATCGGCGGCGGCTTCCCATTCGCGACAAACAGCGGCTACGAAATCATCGCCGACGCGATCACTTTCAACTACTGCACGATTGCCGCTCTCGCCATACCAGCCGATTGCACTCGCGGAAATAAAAACTTGTGGCTTAACGATTGCAACTGCTTTGGCAATTGTTGTAGTACCGAGTAAGCGCGAATTCAAAATCTCACTCTTATACTTCTTAGTCCAACGCTTATCGCTTACGCCAGCGCCAGCTAAGTGAATAACTGCGTCCACCCCAGCCAGTGCGTCCATATCTACAGTTCCAGCAATTGGATCCCAGGTAATTTCTTCACTAGAAACAGCAGCTCTGCGAACTAAACGCTGAACGGTGTGACCTTGAGACTTTAGATAACCAACTAAGGCGCTACCAATGAGCCCAGATGCGCCAGTGACAGCAATGCGTTGTGGCGGCAGCAAATTAGAGTCCTAAGTCTGATTCGAAAGCGCCGCCTTCGAGACGTTCTTTCAAGGTAACTAGGAAACGAGCTGCATCTGCACCATCGACAACGCGATGATCGTAGGAAAGACCAAGATAGACCATTGAACGAATCGCAATCGTTTCGCCGCCATCTTCACCGCGAACCACCATTGGTCGCTTAACAATTGCGCCAAGACCCAAGATTGCAACCTGTGGTTGATTGATGATTGGCGTATCAAATAGTGCGCCACGACTACCGGTATTTGTTAGCGTGAAAGTACCGCCACCAAGTTCATCAGGAGTTACCTTGTTATCGCGAGTGCGCGCTGCAAGATCAGAAATCTTACGAGCAATGCCGCCCATATTTAGATCGCCAGCATTAGAAATTACTGGTACCAAGAGACCGCGCTCAGTATCGACTGCAATACCAAGATGTTCAGCACCATGATAAGTAATTTGGTCACCTTCAACAGATGAGTTAAGAACCGGGTGTTGCTTAAGCGCTTCGCAAGTTGCAACCGCGAAGAATGGAAGGAAGGAAAGCTTTACACCTTCACGTGCTTCAAAACTTGCTTTTGACTTATCGCGCAGACGAGCAATCTTTGTAACATCAACTTCGATAACAGTTGTTAACTGCGCACTAACTTGTAACGACTCAACCATTCGAGCTGCAATAACTTTGCGCAGACGTGACATGGTCACAGTGGTTCCACGAAGAGGCGATACCGCAATAGTTGGCGCTGATGTGCGAGGAGCTGAACTGACTGGTGCGGCTACAACCGGTGCAGATTTCTTAGGAGCTGCAATTTCGACATCTTCACGACGAATTCGGCCACCAATACCGGTGCCCTTAACAGAGGCAAGGTTTACACCAAGTTCAGAAGCTAACTTGCGAACAAGTGGAGTTACATATGCATCGGCTGGTTGTGAAATAGGTGCTGAAACTGCAACCGGGGCAGCAACTATCGGAGCTGCTACAACTGGCGCCGCCACGACTGGCGCAACAGGTGGGGGAGTTACAACCGCTGCAGCTACTGGCGCCGCAGGTGCTGCTGCAACCGGAGCTGGGGCAGAACCAGATGCGCCGATTAGACCTAAACGCGCACCAACTGCAACAGTGGTGTCGATTGGAACATCGATTGCGAGCAAGATGCCAGCAACTGGTGAAGGAATTTCGGTATCAACTTTGTCCGTAGAAACTTCAAGCAACGCTTCATCAACTGCAACTGAGTCACCAACATTTTTTAACCAGCGAGTTACGGTGCCTTCGGAAACTGATTCACCAAGAGCTGGCATTGAAATTACTGTGCCTGCACCACTTGCCGCTGGAGCAACAGGTGCAGCTGCAACAGGCGCGGCCACAACTGGAGCCGGTGTTGCGGCAACAGGAGCCGGTGTTGCCGCCACAGGAGCAGCGGCGGCAGCACCATCAGCGATGATTGCTAATTCGGCACCAACTGCAACTGTCTGATCAATTCCAACAACAATCTTTTGTAGAACGCCAGCAACAGGAGAAGGAATTTCAGTATCAACTTTGTCGGTCGATACTTCAAGAAGTGGCTCGTCGATTGCGATCTGGTCGCCTTCGTTTTTAAGCCAACGTGTGACCGTACCTTCGGTAACGCTCTCGCCAAGTGCTGGCATTGTTAGTGAGAAGGTCATCTCTTTATCTCCTTGGTTTCCTGATTGAAATTCTTAGTTATCCGTGGGCGTGTAATGGTTTACCGGCAAGTGCCATGTGCGCTTCACCCATTGCTTCGGAAAGAGTTGGGTGAGCATGAATGAGAGGAGCAACATCATCAGCGGTAGCTTCCCAGTTAAAGATTAATTGCGCCTCTGCTAACAACTCACCTACGCGAGCACCAACCATATGAATTCCGAGTACTGGGCCGTTCTTTTGTGAAACTAACTTAATTGAGCCCGCTGTACGCAAGATTTGTGCTTTACCGTTGCCAGCTAAGTCATAATTTAATTCAACAACATCATGCCCGCGCTCTTTAGCTTGCGCAGTAGTTAAGCCAACCGATGCCACTTCTGGTTCAGAGTAAGTAACACGAGGAACACCATCATAATTAATTGGACGTGGGTTTAATCCGCAGATTTCTTCGGCAACTAAAATTCCCTCACCAAAACCGACGTGAGCTAATTGCAGAGTTGGAATTAGATCTCCAACTGCCCAGATTCCTGGAACATTGGTGCGGCACTTGTCATCAACTAATACATAGCCGCGATCCATTGTGATCCCTTGTTCTTCATAGCCAAGGTTGGCCGAAACTGGACCACGACCGACTGCAACAAGTAGTACATCAGCTGAAAAGGTTTTTCCATCTTCGAGTTCAACAGTTACGCCGTCAG
>RFRA01000094.1 GCA_009924725.1 Actinomycetota bacterium | reverse complement strand
GCTTTGATGCTACAAAGGCGGCCGAAACTTTTGCATTACCAGCCCAAATCGCACCTATTGTTGTTATCGCGATCGGCGCTCAGGGCCCGGCCGAACAACTCGAGGGCGTTCTACTCGAACGTGAAAACGCGCCACGTCAGCGCAAAGATTTGTCCGAAATTGTTTTAGCTGGATTGCCTAACTAGCAAACTGTTTAGAAGCGGGAACGGATCTCCCAGAGATCAACAAAGACTGGATTAAATAAAGTACTTGCTAAGTATTTAACACCAGCCGAACCACCAGTACCCATTTTGGCGCCGATGGTGCGTTCCACCATTTTCACATGGCGATAACGCCACTCTTGCAAGCCTTCGTCAATATCGAGCAAACGCTCACAAACTGATGCACTTTCGGGGTCATTGCGATGCACATCAAGTAAAGCATCTTGCACTGCCGAATTTGCAAGATAGGTAGTTGATTTGTCGCGAGCTAAAACATCAGCCGGAATCTCGTGGCCGCGTTTTGAAATGTAAACCAACAGCGAGTCCCAAACTGAGTTACGATTTGTGATCTGCAAAATTTCACTTTGTACACCAGCTGGTAAATGTCCAGCCATCGCACTATCGCGACGACCAAGGATTGCTTCAACTTTTCTAAACTGCGCGGATTGAAAACCACTAGATGAAGAAAGGTAAGAGCGAAAACTATTGAATTGCAGTGGCGTCATTGTTTCGAGAATATCAATCTGCGCCACACAAACTTTCATGATGGTACGAATGCGACCAAGCAGTGCAAGCGAGCGATGAGTTTCGCCAGCTTCGAGAGCGGTTTGTGCAGCCAATAATTCGTGAATTAACTGTTTAAACCAAAGTTCATAACTTTGATGGATGACGATAAAAAGCATCTCATCATGTTCTGGACCATCCGAAAGCGGTCTCTGCAAACTAAGCAGCTCATCTATGGCTAAATAAGAAGTGTAAGTAAGTGCTGGATCTACTTGATCACTACTCACGTAACTCTCGAATCTGATTTCTCAATCTTTTCATATTGTCTGGTTGTTACTAGATCGCGAATACGTTGAAAGCCATCCCAAATCTCGACGTAAGAGGTTGGCAGCGGTGAGATTGCTAAACGTATTGAATTTGGAGTGCGATAGTCAGGGATCACATTGGCAAATTGGCGAAGTGCTACGCAGATACGAGCAGCATCTGGGTGCCCAATCGAGATATGACCACCACGTTCGTTGGCATCTCGCGAAGTTAGCAAAGTAAAGCCTAGGTCAGCCAACCACGCATCGTATAACTCGATCATCATTTGAGTTCCAGTCGCACATTTATGCGCAATCTGATTTAGACCTGCTTCTTCGATAATCGAAAACGCACTCTTGATGCAACGCAACCCAATTAAGGAAGGGCTGGCAATTTGAAAACCACGAATACCTTCAGCGCGTTCAAAGACTGGGCCCATTCCGAACTGATCGCCTTGGGAAAACCAACCTTGAATCGGAACTTGTAGTTCAGCTTGCACGCGCTTGTTCACATATAACCAAGCCGGTGCACCGGGGCCGGAGTTACCATATTTATATGTGCAACCAACTGCGATATCTACACCGTTAGCGTCAAAGTTCATTTCGATTGCGCCAACTGCGTGGCTAGCATCCCAAAGTAGAAATGCGCCAAAGCTGCGAACTAAATCGGTTAAAGATTTAATGTCGTTGCGCGCTCCTGATCGATATTGAATTACCTCTAACGTCACTAACGCAACATCCTCAGAAAGATAAGGCTTTAAAATATCAACCGTAATTAACTCATTTTCAGCAACTTTAGGATCTTCGTTATCGATAAGTACTAAATTCAATTCGAATTGCTTAGCGATACCATCAAGAATGTAGCGATCAGTTGGAAAGTTTGCTAAATCCGTAATGATTGTTTTACGGCCAGGTCGGGCATGAATTGCGGCTAAACAAAGTTGATAGAAATTAACCGAAGTAGTGTCGCAAGCAAGAACTTGGTCAGCTGCGGCTCCTAAAGTTGCTCGGCCAATTAAATCGCCAGTTGGCTGAGCTTCATCCACCCAATGACCCCAGCCATTTACTACTTCTGGGCCCCATTCTTTAGTCATAAAATCAGTAACTGCCACAATAGTGTCATGCGGTAATCGACCTAGCGAATTTCCATCCAGATAACACATATCTGGATCGGTAATCACATAACGCTCTTTGAAATGGCGTAGTGGGTCTGCGGCATCTAGTGCCAATGCATATTCGCGGTCAGTAACCTTCATGCCGTAAAGGTACGCTTTCCCCCTATGGCACGCAATCTTGTTAACGTCGAAAGCGTAAACAAAGCCTTTGATGTAAAGCAATTACTTGTTGGCGTATCGCTAGGTGTTGCTGAAGGCGAACGCATCGGAATTGTTGGCCGAAATGGTGCTGGCAAGAGCACTCTAATGAAGTTAATCGCCGGGATTGAGCAACCAGATTCCGGCCGAGTAACGAAGAGTAATTCAGTCAAACTAGGAATGCTTAACCAAGTAGATGTGGCTGATAAGGCGGCAACTGTTCGAGATGTTGTTTTAGGCGATAAAGCAAAACATGAGTGGGCTAGCGATGCTGGCGTTCGTGAAGTTTTTACTGGGCTCTTCGGCGGCTTTGATGATCATCTTTTCGAACGCACATTCCTTTCACTATCTGGCGGTGAGCGACGACGAGTTGGCTTAGCTAAGTTGTTGATTGATGATTTAGATTTAATTTTGCTTGATGAACCTACTAACCACTTAGATGTCGAAGGCGTAGCTTGGCTCGCAAATCACTTAAAGAATCGTAAAAACATTGCGGTAACTGTAGTGACGCACGATCGCTGGTTTCTCGATGAAGTTACCGATCGAACCTGGGAAGTTGTCGGCGGTAAAGTCGAAGAATATGACGGCGGTTATTCAGCATTCGTTTTAGCTAAGGCCGAACGTTCTCGTCAAGCATCAGTATTAGATCAACGTCGCAACATGCTGATTCGTAAAGAGCTAGCTTGGTTACGACGTGGTGCACCTGCTCGTACTACTAAACCAAAATTTAGAGTCGATGCTGCAAATGAATTGATTTCAGCGGAACCAGCCCCGCGCGACACTACTGAGTTGTTGAAGTTTGCCCAAAACCGATTAGGTAATACGGTTTACGAAACGCACCATCTACAAGTTCGCGCTGGCGATAAAGAGCTACTTGATGATCTTTATTGGAATGTCGGACCTGGCGATCGCATCGGTATTGTTGGCATTAACGGTGCTGGCAAAACCACGTTAATGCGCACTTTGGCTGGTGAACTGCAACCCAGTGCTGGAAAACTAGTTACCGGTGTAACAGTTAAGGCAGCTTTCTTAACTCAACATTTAGCTGAGCTCGACCCAACTTGGCGCGTGCTGGAAGCAGTTGAAAAAGTTGCCTCCCATATTGAACTTGGCAAGGGCCGCACTCTTTCGGCATCACAACTTTGTGAACGGCTAGGTTTTGATCGCGATTCACAATGGACTCCAGTTGGTGATTTATCTGGCGGCGAAAAACGAAGATTGCAACTGACCAGATTGCTGATGGAAAGCCCAAACGTATTAATGCTTGATGAGCCAACTAATGATTTCGATATCGAGATTTTGACCGAGTTAGAAGATTTGTTGGATAGCTATGCCGGAACGCTACTAATTATTTCGCACGATAGATATTTCCTAGAACGAGTTTGCGATCGCTTTGTGGGCTTACTTGGTGATCAGAAATTGCTGGATTTACCACGCGGAGTTGATCAATATTTAGAGTTACGCGAGAAAGCAATTTCAGGTAGTACTACCAAGAAAGAGGACAAATCAACTTCTTCAGCGGCCGAACAACGACAGGCAAAGAAAGATTTGGCTCGTATTGAGCGTCAAATATCTAAGCTGGAGGAAAAAATCGCTGCCTTATCAACCGAACAAGAGCAGTGCGAATTCGATGCCGACCGCCTAATTGAGATAGCCAATGAGCTAGAAAACTTAAAAATAGAAAAAGGGTTACGAGAAGATGAATGGTTGGTAACAACCGAAATTCTCGCCAATTAATTCTATTTCGATTCGCTAGTTGTTCACTTTCTATTGGGGCTCTATTACAGTGCAACAAAGTACTTTTCGCTCAAGTCATCAGGACTTTCATGTGAGCAAAGAAAAGGTTAACTATGAAACTTCGCTACAAAGTTGCAGCCGTTGTTGGCATTGCAGCTCTTGGAACATCAGCAAACATGGCGGTTTCAGGACTCGCCAAACCAGAATATATCTTGTCAACAAATTCAGCTGTCACTATCAAGTCGTTGATTCATGCTGGAGATCTCAAGACCGGCACAGTAGTGCGCGGTATTCCAGACGGCATGGGCGCATATAAAAACGAAAATGGTGGAATTTCACTTCTATCAGTACACGAGATACCTTCATACAGCCCGTTAGCACAACTATCAAAGTCTGAAACATCTCAATGGGGTGTATCTATTACAAAATTTAACATTTCTCCTGTATCCAAA
>RFRA01000093.1 GCA_009924725.1 Actinomycetota bacterium | reverse complement strand
GACTAGCCGTGAACTGCTCGAAGCAGTGCGACGTATTTGTTTAGAACTACCAGTCGTTGGCATCGATGTGGTCGAAGTTGCACCAGCTTTTGATAGCGCTGACATCACAGCGATCTTGGCTAACCGAGTAGTCCTCGAAGCACTCAGTGCAATTGCTAAACGTCGCAATGGCACGCCATATTCACCAACTCAGAATTTGCTTGATCGATAATAAATGCGCGATTTAGTAATTCTCGGTTCAACCGGGTCGATTGGTGTGCAGGCACTTGAAATAGTTTCGGCAAACCCAGGTGTTTTTAACGTTGTTGCAATCAGTGCTTACGGCAGTAATCCAGCGGCAATTATTGAGCAAGCTCGCACCTACAAAGTGCAAGTAATTGGCGTGGTTATTAATGCCGAGGTAATTCGCGAAGCGTTGCCTGGGGTAACGGTAATTGATGGTCCCAATGCGGCCAGTGAAATTGCGGCAATCACTTGCGAAGTAGTTCTAAATGGCATAACTGGCTCGATTGGCTTGGGGCCAACCTTGGCAGCGTTAGAAGTTGGCAATAAATTAGCGCTCGCAAATAAAGAGTCACTAGTTGCTGCTGGTGAGTTAGTAATGTCTAAGGCCGCTGACTGATGAATAAATCACTCGAAATTATTGAAGCACATTATTTATTTGATATGCCGTACCGCCAGATTGAAGCTGTGATTCATCCGCAATCAATTGTGCACTCACTGGTCGAATACGTTGACGGTTCAACGCTTGCACAATTAAGTCCGCCGAATATGAAAGGCCCAATTGCTTATGCGATAAATTGGCCAGTGCGATTACCGGGTGCTACTAAGACGATGGATTGGTCGCAGCAATACGCTCTCGAATTTGAACCAATTGATAATGAGCGATTCCCGGTGATTGAACTGGCACGCAGATGTGGTGAACTGGGTGGGGGATTACCCGCAATCTTTAATGCCGCAAACGAAGTTGCCGTTGCCGCGTTCCTGGCTGGGCAAATCTCATTTACTTCCATTATTGAAAGTGTTGATTTAGTCGTGCAGAAGTTAGGTTCTGCTGTGAATCCAATTAGAGATCTTGCCGATGTCAGTGCCATCGAGAATGATGCCCGTAAAGTAGCGGGCGAGATCCTTGAGAAAGTGGCTAAGTAATGGAATTTATCGGCATCGTGGCATTTGTAGTTGCCCTACTTTTCTCAGTAATGGTGCACGAATTTGGCCACTACATAACTGCCCGTAAATTCGGCATGAAAGTTACTGAATTCTTCCTAGGTTTCGGTAAGCGAATTTGGTCTACCCAACGCGGTGAAACTGAGTTTGGCATCAAGGCGATTCCGGCTGGCGGTTATTGCCGAATTTCGGGCATGACCGTTCGTGACGAAATGGATCTCGGCGAAGAAGATCGTGCGTTTGTTAAGGCAACTTCGGGGCGTAAATTAATTGTGCTTGGTGCCGGATCTTTCTTACATTTTGTTTTAGGTTTTGTTATTTTGCTCATTCTCTTTATTGGCATCGGCACTAATCGAATTACGCCACAAGTAGCCCAAGTTTCTGACTGTATTCCAGTTGCTAGTGAAGTATGTTCAAGCTCGTCCGAGCCATCGCCTGCCAAAGTAGCTGGTATTAAACCTGGCGATTACATTTTGGCTATTAACAATAAGCCAGTTAAGAACTGGGTTGATGATGTTCAGTCAATTCGTGACTCAGCCGGCAAAGAGCTAACGCTTTCGATTTATCGAGATGGTGAAAAGATCACAATTAATGCCACACCGGTTAAGCGCATTGTTAATCGTGAAGAACGTGGAATTCTTGGCATTGTTAATGAAGTCGCAAATGTGAGGAGTGATCCGATCAAAGCCACCAAAGATTCAATTTCACTAAGTAAAGAGTTTTTGGTTTCCAGCGTTAAATCTTTAGTTGCCCTGCCGGCTAAAATTCCAGCTCTCTGGGGTCAAACTTTCCAAGGTAAAGAACGCGATGCCGATGGACTCGTAGGAATTGTCGGAGTGGCCGCAGTCTCTGGCCAAGTTACAGCTTCAGGCCAAATGACTTGGACCGAACGCATCGGGGCTTTCTTGTTAATTGTGGCCAGCCTTAATTTCTTTGTCGGCGTCTTTAATTTATTGCCGATCTTGCCGCTCGATGGTGGTCATATGGCGGTCGCAATTGCCGACGAAATCAGGGCGTTTTTCGCTCGCTTGCGGGGCAAGCCAAGACCGAAGCCAATAGATGTCGCAACGCTGACGCCAATTACGATGGTGGTCTTTGTGTTGTTAGCAGTGCTGACTGTCATGCTCCTTGTGGCAGACATTATTAATCCAGTAAATCTAAATCTTTAGCGGTTAAGCCTGACTTAGGGCAGAATAGCGACATGGTTGATCTTGGAATTCCTGCCGCACCACCTGCCGCTTTAGCCCCACGTCGCAAGACTCGTCAGCTTCAAGTTGGCAAAGTTGGGGTCGGTAGCGATTCACCGGTCAGCGTGCAATCAATGTGCACCACTTTGACCTCTGATGTGAATGCGACATTGCAGCAGATCGCCGAATTAACCGCCTCTGGTTGCCAGATTGTGCGCGTTGCAGTTCCAAGCCAAGATGATGCTGATGCGTTGGCGCAGATTGCCAAGAAGTCACAGATTCCAGTGATTGCTGATATTCACTTTCAACCAAAATATATTTTTGCCGCCATCGATGCAGGTTGCGCTGCAGTTCGCGTTAACCCAGGCAACATCAAGCAGTTCGATGACAAAGTTAAAGAAGTTGCTAAGGCCGCCGGTGATGCCGGTATTCCAATTCGCATCGGCGTAAATGCTGGTTCGTTAGATCCACGTTTGTTAGCCAAGTACGGCAAAGCAACACCTGAAGCTTTAGTTGAATCAGCGATCTGGGAAGCATCGCTCTTTGAAGAGCACGGTTTTTCAGATATCAAGATTTCAGTAAAACACCATGATCCAGTAATTATGGTTAAGGCTTATCGCTTGCTTGCCGCGCAAACAACATACCCGCTGCACTTAGGTGTTACTGAAGCTGGCCCACTTTTCCAGGGCACGATTAAATCTGCAACTGCTTTTGGAATTTTGTTGGCCGAAGGAATTGGCGACACAATTCGCGTTTCACTTTCAGCCCCACCAGTTGAAGAAGTAAAAGTTGGTATTTCGATTCTAGAATCACTGAATTTGCGCCAACGTAAGCTGGAAATTGTTTCTTGCCCATCATGTGGTCGCGCCCAAGTAGATGTTTACACTCTGGCCGAACAAGTACAGGCTGGCTTAGAAGGAATGACCGTGCCGCTTCGCGTTGCAGTCATGGGTTGCGTAGTAAATGGCCCGGGCGAGGCCCGCGAAGCCGATCTTGGTGTGGCATCAGGTAATGGCAAAGGCCAGATCTTTGTTAAAGGTGAAGTAATTAAGACTGTGCCGGAATCGATGATTGTGCAAACTTTGATTGAAGAAGCAATGCGGTTAGCTGAAGAAATGGAGGCTGCCGGCGTTGCCTCAGGTGAGCCAGTTGTGAGCACTTCCTGATGCTAAAGATGTCGACGCTTTTTCTGCGTACCCTTCGTGATGATCCAGCCGATGCTGAAGTAGCTAGCCACAAACTATTGGTTCGTGCTGGTTATGTGCGCCGGATCGCCGCTGGAATTTATTCTTGGTTACCACTTGGCGTAATCACCCTTCGCAATATTGAGCGAGTGATCCGCGAAGAAATGGACGCAGCTGGCTTTCAAGAAGTTAATTTTCCTTCGCTATTGCCCCGCGATGCCTATGAGACTACTAATCGCTGGGAAGAATATGGCCCAGCGCTATTTCGTTTGCAAGATCGCAAAGGCGGCGATTACTTACTAGGCCCTACGCATGAGGAAATGTTTACTTTGATGGTTAAAGGTGAATATTCGTCTTATAAAGATTTGCCACTAAGCATTTATCAGATTGGAACTAAGTTCCGCGATGAAGCTCGCCCACGTAGCGGAATTATTCGTGGTCGCGAATTCGTGATGAAAGATTCCTATTCTTTTGATTTTGATGATGCTGGTCTTGAAGTTTCCTACCAGGAACATCGTGATGCCTATATAAAGACCTTTGACCGTTTAGGAATGCAATACAACATTGTTAAGGCTGTATCTGGCGCGATGGGTGGTTCAAAGTCCGAAGAATTCTTAGCGCCATGCTCAACTGGTGAAGATACTTACGTGCTCTGCCCTAAGTGTGGCTTTGCCGCAAATGTTGAAGCTATGGTTACTAAAGTTGCCAGCGTTGACTCATCCGCAACTCCAGCCGCTGAACCATTTGATTCACCAAATACGCCAACCATCGATACTTTGGTCGAATTACTTAACAATAAATTCGGTGGGGGATTTACCGGCGCCAATACTTTAAAGAATGTAATGCTGATGGCCGATAACAAAGCTATTTGCGTATTAGTTCCGGGCGATCGCGAAGTAGATCTAAAGCGCTTCCAAGAAAACATTGGTGGCATTCACGAACTTCGCGTATTTGAAGATGCAGATTTCGCTAAGTTCCCAGCGCTAGTAAAGGGTTACATCGGGCCACAAGATGCGAAAAAATCTGGCATTACCGTTTATGCCGATCCAAGAATTG
>RFRA01000092.1 GCA_009924725.1 Actinomycetota bacterium | reverse complement strand
AGCTCGATGATTCACTTTCCCGCGGATTAATCTGGGCTTCGCTTTGGGATTCAACTCGCGATGGCGAGCTAGCAGCAAGTGATTATGTGACTATCGCCCTAAACGCACTTGCTGGTGAGACTGATATTGCTACGGTGACTATCACCGTAATGCAGATCGACACCGCTATCTGGTCATATGCATCAGATGCTAACCGCGAGAAATTGCGCGAACAAGCAGCTAACGCATTTGAGAAATTCCTTGATAACGCTGCGGCCGGTAGCGATCATCAACTGCAATACGCCAAATCATTTGCCGACTTTGCATACACCCCAGCACAATTCGAAAAGATCAAGGCGATTCTTAACGGATCAATCAATGGTCTAACTGTTGATGCTGATCTGCGTTGGTTCGTATTTATCTGTGGCGTAAAACGCGGCATCTTTAACGCAGCCGATATTGAAACAGAGGCTGCCAAAGATCTGACCGCACACGGAAAGCAATATGCCGCTCTTGCGCATGCAGCTCTTCCAACTGCTGAAGCTAAAGCAGCTGCCTTTAAAGCAATTACTACCGATAACTTATCGAACACAATCCACGCGTATACCTGCCGTGGTTTTAACTTGGCAATCCATCGCGAACTATTGGTGCCATTTGTTGATAAGTATTTCCAATCTATTCTTGAAGTTTGGGAAACTAAGGGCTTTGAAATTGCCGAGGCCACTGCAACTTTGTTATTCCCAGCCTGGGTAATTAGTGAAGAAACCGTGAAGAAAGCTGAGCACTGGTTAGAGGTAACTGGCAAGGATGCATCACACGCAATGCGCCGTACAGTTGCTGAAGGTCGCGATTCAATGACTCGCTCGCTGAAAGCACGAGCTGCCGATAAGTAATATCTATTCGATATGAGTTAAGACCGAGTCTTTTGGCTCGGTCTTTTCTTTGCGCTCACCAGTTAGCGCATACACGATTACTGAGATTAGAAGAAATAAACCAACTGGTGCACCAACGAAATAAAGAGCGGTCTGGGCTGCACTAAGTGATTCACCAGGCATTGAGCCATCTTCTGGCGCCATACGTAAATTGGAAACGGCTTGAGCAAGTTGAATCATCATGAGGCAAAGTGTAATTGACTTAAGCAGTTGCTGCTGACGCACCGAAAGGCTCGAGATATGGCAGCCAACGATTTTCGGTTCGGCCAGTTCCCAGGATTCGCCAAGCAGCGCCAACAGGTTCGCGCGGAAGTGATCTAAGTCGCCAACCTAATTCTTTAAGTGGTTTATCGGCTTTTGCGTGATTGCAACGATGACATGCAGCAACGACGTTTTCCCAGTTGTGTCCGCCGCCACGAGAGCGCGGAATCACGTGATCAATTGAGGTTGCAGCATTTCCACAATAAACACAGCGACCACCATCTCGCGCAAAAATTGCTCGGCGAGAAAGTGGAACTGCATGGCGATATGGAATTCGTACAAATTTATTTAATCTAATTACTGAGGGCAGCGAAACTTGCCCAGTTGCATAATGCAGAACAACGCCTGAATCTTCGACCATGGTTGCACGTTGATTCAACACTAAAATGAGAGCGCGTCGATCTGACACAACACCTAGTGGTTCGTAAGTGGCGTTCAGAATAAGTGTGCGCGACATAATCGCCCCCTGATCGAAGCGCGTGGCTCGCGCCGATTGCCATATCTTGCCTCAAAAGGTCTGCGAAAGAGCGGATTTCTAGTGCCTTTTAGGTTAAGAATTCGTTAGAGTCGGCATCACTATGAACTTCACCGTGAAAGAAGCTATCGACTGGTTCAGCGGCGCCCCACTGCGCATTCTGCTGGTTCTGCTCATTGCTGGTGCCACTCAATACTTTGGAAAGCGCGCCATTACCCGCGCCATGAACCGGCTGGCAACGGCTGATCTTCGCCCCGGCTCAAAAGGCGTCGGTGCTCGTCAAAAAGAGCGGGCAAAGACAACTGGCACCGTTCTAAGCAGCACCTTGAATTCTGTTATCTGGCTAATTGCGTTCGCCACAGTGCTAGGTGAGTTTGGATTTAACTTAGGCCCATTTATTGCCTCCGCCGGTGTTATTGGTGTGGCCCTGGGTCTAGGCGCGCAGACAATTGTGCGCGATGTACTCTCTGGAATTTTTATGTTGGTTGAAGATCAATATGGTGTCGGCGACACTGTAGAAGTTTTAGAAATTAAAGGTACCGTTGAAAAAGTTGGGTTACGTATTACAACTGTGCGCGATAGCAACGGCACACTTTGGTACTTACGCAATGGCGAAATTCTTAAAGTTGGAAACTCAAGTCAATCTGCTTGATTAACTAAACCCGCAGCAGCCATTTCTAAATAGCCCCACAAAGTTTCTTTGTGAGCAGCATCTAGCTCAACTCCATCGACAGCTTTGCGCATCGCGTTGATCCAGGCATCGTGCGCCGCACGATCAATATGAAAACCAGCATGACGCATTCTTAAACGTGGGTGTCCGCGCTCTTCGGAATAAGTAGTTGGCCCGCCCCAATATTGCTCGAGGAACTTCTGCAATCGCTCGGCTGCACCTTTCATGTCTGAATCTGGGTACATTGGGCGCAAAACAGGGTCTGTTGCAACGTGGGCATAGAACTGTGATACCAAATCGGCAAAGAATACTTCGCCGCCAACTTCTTCGTAGAAACTCAATTAACACGCAACCAAGCTGCAGTGTCGGTTGGTAATTTATGTCCGTTCAGTGGACCACTTGAAAGTAATACTTGCGCTCCTTCTGGAAGTTCAATTTCAGTTCCAAAGTTCACATAACAAACGAAATTACCGGGGCGAGCAAAAGCAATTACTTCATCGTTAACTTCGAGCCAAGTCATTGGGCCATCACCCAAACCAGCTTCGGCCTTACGAATAGCAAGTGCTTTGCGATACATGGTCAGTGTGGAATCAGATTTGCCATCTTGTTGCGAAGCTGCGAACTTGCCCCACCACTCGCTCTGCGGTAACCATGCTTCAACTGGCTTTAGTGATTCATTTGCCGAGAAACCAAACGCACCTGTTGGTTCACGATGCCAAGGCAGCGGCACGCGACAACCATCGCGACCACGATCGACTTTGCCACTCATCACCCAACGCGGATCTGTTAAGCGATCTTCTGGAATATCGCGAACTTCAGGCAACGCCAACTCTTCACCTTGATAAACATAAGCTCCACCAGGAAGTGCCAACATCAAAAGTGCTCCGGCTCGGGCACGACGAGTTCCACGTTCTAAGTTAAATTTCTTGGGGTCACCTTGGCGATGCAGCGTTGATTTATCTACGTTTAATAACCCTAAATCAAAGCGATCAACTGAGCGAACTAAATCGTGATTGTTAAAGACCCATGATGAAGGTGCGCCAACTTCAGCCATGGCTGCCATCGAAGTAACAATGCGGCCCTTAATCTCAGCAGCATCCCAAAGAGTAATAAGGAAATCAAAGTTAAATGAATTAGCTAGTTCATCAGGGCGTAAGTAACGGGCAATGCGAGTTGCCGGACTTACCCAAGCTTCAGCAACTGCCATGCGATCACCTGGGTATGAATCCAGAATCTTGCGCCAAGAACGGTGAATATCGTGCACACCTTCTTGATCCCAGAATGGATGCTGGGTAGCTGACAACATTTCATTGCCTTTTTCTGGTTCAATGATATCGGGCAAACCTTGGGCTTTAATCATTGCATGTGCAACATCGATACGAAAACCATCGATGCCAAGATCAAGCCAAAACTTTAAAATGCTTTCAAAGTGTTCACGAACCTCTGCATTGTCCCAA
The DNA here is from genome assembly GCA_009924725.1 of Actinomycetota bacterium. Taxonomy (GTDB): domain Bacteria; phylum Actinomycetota; class Actinomycetes; order Nanopelagicales; family Nanopelagicaceae; genus Planktophila. The sequence continues at coordinate 825 of RFRA01000092.1, read as the reverse complement.
TTTAAATCTGGTTGTTCGGTAGCGAATAAATGTAAATACCACTGCCCTGGTTTGCCATCAGCTTCGATTACGCGTTGCCAAGCGACCCCGCCAAAAACTGAAGGCCAATTATTTGGTGGCAATTTGCCATCTTTGCCTTTACCGTCAAGGAAATGAAAGCGATCGCGCTCTTTGCTGCCAGGGGCTGCCTGAAGCGCTGCTTGAAACCATTCGTGTTGATCGCTGCAGTGGTTAGGAACAATATCGAGCAAAATGCGAACTCCGATTGCATGCGCTTCGGCAATTAGCGCTTTGGCATCAGCTAACGTGCCGTAATCAGGTTCGATATCAAAGTAATTTGCCACGTCGTAGCCATGGTCTTTCTGCGGGGAAGGAAACCATGGAGTAATCCAGATTGCATCGATGCCGAGTTCTTTCAAATACGGCAGGCGCGAACGAATGCCATTGATATCTCCGATGCCATCGCCATTGCTATCGGCGAAAGAGCGAATGTAAATTTGATAAGTAACCGCATCGCGCCACCAAAGACGCTCTGAACGTGGCGCTAACTGCATTTATTTACCCTTCTAGGTATCCCATTAAAAAGTCACGCTCTTCTTGATTTAGCGGGCGTGATTTCTTGGTCTCCATTGATACGGCAACCTGCACTGTGCGACCACGTGCGTGCAAGCCATGTGCACTAGTTAGTTCATAAGCTAATTCAAATGATGAGTTGCCGATCTTGGCTACCCAAATCGCCACATCTAAATCAAAGCCGCCTTCATAGATTGGAATAACGAAATCAACTTCAGCACGACCAACCACCATGTCAGCCAACATTGGTGA
>RFRA01000091.1 GCA_009924725.1 Actinomycetota bacterium | reverse complement strand
AGATAAGCAGTTATATGTGCCATTGGCGGGTGGTGGCACAGGGGTTGATGATGCCAATGGAATTCCAACTATCAACAGGGATGTTGCTAACAAAAAATGAAATAAAAATCTCAAGTATTTTGATTTGGTATTCATCGGGCGCTCTCCAACACTCGATTATCAATAAGTGGGCTGGCCCCATTGGCAGCCCGTATGAGCAAAATATAAATGATGGGAATTCCCTTTTCTAGATTAAGCGCTACTTTATGAGCCTAAATTGATGAATTTTAGGTGCCTGCTCTTAATCACTGAGTCGGGGGTTCGAGTCCCTCACAACCCACTTAGGTTTAAAGAATTGGGATTTAAATCGAAAAGAAAATGGCTGGGGTAGTTAGCCCCAGCCACTTTAATTTTAATAACTAGGCTCCGATTGCTCGAATCTGGAAGTACCACATCGCAATAATTCCTACTGCTGTGATTGCCATAAAAATCGCAGGTGGTGCCACACGTGCATTTCTATTCCACGCCGAGTCTTCACTCGCAGGAATGTCTTTAACGTATGCCGCTATATCGCCAAATGTCCCTAGAGCGAAAAGCAAGAAAAATGCTTCGACAACGCTCACGATGACTTTCCAGTCAGTTTGAGCTCCAGAAGAAAGATCGGCGAATGCTGTTATTGCAAAAATTGCAAGGTTTGAAAAAAGTCCAACCAGCATTACTGTTGAAGTTTGTGAAGCAGCAATCTCATAACGCTTCTCGTTAATTTCACGTTGATCCATAGTATTTCCTGACTGGGAAGAACCAATTTGGTTGTAGCAAATCTAATTGGTCATATCTCTACTTTCAAGAATCTCTAAGTTAATTCCAAGTTAACTTCAGAAAATTGAAGGCGTACCTCAAATGCCTATCGTGGCTGGATCGAAGGTTCCAGTTCCACTTGACCGACTTATGTAGATAAGTCCAGGTTCAAGCGCTTATTTACTTGAAGTCTTAGTGCTCTCTAGCTGCATCTCTCTAAATCTAAGTAGCGTGAATTTTGCTTGATTGCTTATGGTTTCATCTGTTGAATTCGAAGCCTCGGTCAATGGTTCAACAATGCACTCCCCTAGAGCGCAAAGAAATCTTGTTAACCCAAATTGAGTATCTGAATCGCCTCTGCCAAGTTGAGTGATTAACTTCTTAACCAAGATCGACTTTTGATCATCCGGAACTAAAACAGAGGCTACTCGCCAAGCAGTTGATGCAATGAAATCATCTTGGTCAAAGAGCATCTCATCTGTTATCAGTAGGTAGTTAGCTTTATCTCCGATTTTTGAAAGCGTGTGAATTGCTTGACTTTTGGCTTGCGGATTTGAAGATTGCAATTCAGTCTCTAGTCGCTTAACTACTTTCGTAACATCATGTCTCATTAGCGCCCATGACAAGGTGTCTCTAACAAAGAAGTCTGGCTCATGTGTGCACTGAGCAATCAAGATCTCTATATATTCTGGATCTGGATAAGTTCCGGCGGCCAGCGCAGCCTTTAAGCGCACAGACTGATCTGGCGAATCCAGTAGAGCGCGAAGCGTGGGCACGGGGCAAAGAATATCTCTTACTTAGTTTTATTGAACTCAATCGTTCTGAGGGAAACCTAAGTTAATTCCGCCATGACTTGGGTCAAGCCAGCGACTAGTAACTACTTTGCCACGCGTAAAGAAGTGAACACCTTCGGTACCGTGCGCATGCGAATCACCAAATAGTGAATTCTTCCAACCACCGAATGAGTAATAAGCCATTGGCACTGGGATCGGTACGTTGATGCCAACCATGCCAACTTCAACTTCGTTTTGGAATCTACGAGCAGCTCCGCCGTCGTTAGTAAAGATTGCTGTGCCATTGCCATATTCATGGCTATTAACCAGAGCCAGTGCTTCGTCGTAAGTATTAACGCGCAGAATGCTCAGCACTGGCCCAAAGATTTCATCGGTATAGACCGACATTTCAGGTGTGACGTTATCAAGCAGAGTTGGCCCAAGGAAAAAGCCATCGCCAGCGACTTTTAGATCGCGGCCATCAACGACCAATGTTGCGCCCGCCTTTGCGCCCGCTTCGATATATGAAGCAACTTTGTCACGGTGCACTGCGCTAACTAATGGGCCCATGTCAGAGCCTTGGGTGCCATCGCCAGTTTTAATATTTGCCATTCGAGATTTAATGCGGGCAACGAGTGCGCTCGCAATTGGTTCAACGGCGACAATTGCCGAGATCGCCATGCAACGTTCACCAGCTGAACCAAAGCCGGCATTAATCGCAGCATCTGCGGCAAGCTCTAAATCGGCATCAGGTAGAACGACCATATGGTTCTTTGCGCCACCAAGAGCTTGTACACGCTTGCCAGATTTTGTGCCAGTTTCATATACATACCGCGCAATTGGCGTCGAGCCAACGAATGAAATTGATTTGATTCCCTTGTGAACTAGCAGGGCATCTACAACTTCTTTATCGCCATGAACCACGTTAAATACGCCATCAGGCAAGCCAGCTTCTTTCCAAAGCTGGGCCAAAAACATTGCAGCACTTGGATCTTTTTCAGATGGCTTAACAATTACCGTGTTGCCGCAAGCAATCGCCACTGGGAAGAACCACATTGGAACCATGGCGGGAAAGTTAAAGGGTGAAATAATTGCAACTGGGCCAAGTGCTTGGCGAATTGAATAAACATCAACCCCAGTTGAAACTTCTTCGGAGTACCCACCCTTTAATAGATGCGGGATACCGCAAGCAAATTCAACTACTTCAAGACCGCGCGTTACTTCACCTGCGGCATCACTTAATACTTTGCCGTGTTCATCAGTAATTAGAGCAGCAATCTTCTCTTTGTTTTGAAGCACTAGCTCGCGGAACGCAAATAAAACTTGGGATCTCTTGGTCAATGAACTATGGCGCCATTCAGCGAATGCGTTAGTCGCCGCAGCTACGGCAGAATCAACGGTCGCAGCATTTCCAAAGGCCACCGTCTTTGATACTTTTCCAGTTGCCGGGTTGTAAACATCGCCACTTCGCTCTGGTTTTGAAGTATCTAACGCGCCATTGATCCAATGCGTAATCTGATTCATGGTGACAATCTACTTCAGAGCATTAAGATGGCGCTACCTACTAGCTAAAAGGCCAATGTAATGACGACTCCGATTAATGATCCTGAAAAGCAAGCCGCAGTAAGTGCTGCAGACCGTCAATATGTCTTTCATTCTTGGTCGGCACAAGGCGCAATTAGCCCAATGCCAATTGCTAGTGGTTCAGGTTCTAGGTTTTGGGATCACGCTGGCAAGGTTTATCTAGATTTTTCTTCGCAACTTGTCTTTACCAACATTGGTCATCAACACCCAAAGGTAATTAAAGCGATTCAGACCCAGGCTGAAGTTTTAACCACTATTGCCCCACAACATGCCAATGAAGCCCGTAATGAAGCAGCTCAGCGCATTGTCGAACTGGCTGGATCTAATTTTGCAAAAGTTTTCTTCACTAACGCTGGCGCCGATGCGGTTGAGAATGCAATTCGTATGGCTCGTATGCATACTCATAAACACAAAGTGCTTTCGACTTATCGTTCCTATCACGGCAACACCGGCGCTGCGATAAATGCCACTGGTGATCCCCGTAGATTCCCAAATGAGTTTGCCTTTGGTCATGTGCACTTCTGGGGACCATATCTATACCGCACCGCGTTCTGGGCGAAAGATGAAGCCGAAGAATGTAAGCGTGCGTTAGAACATCTAGAACAAACAATTATCTTTGAAGGTCCAAATACCATCGCTGCGGTATTGCTCGAATCAATCCCAGGTACCGCGGGTGTCTTGATCCCCCCTAAGGGTTATCTCGAAGGTGTTCGCGCGTTATGCGATAAATACAATATTTTGTGGATCGCTGATGAAGTTATGTCAGGCTTTGGTCGAACCGGAAAATGGTTTGCCTACCAACACAGTGCAGTTGTACCAGATCTAATTACCTTTGCTAAAGGCGTTACTTCGGGCTATATCCAGCTCGGTGGCGTAGTAATCAGTGAGCCAGTTTCAAAGACATTTGATGAGCGTGTGTTTGCAGGCGGCCTGACCTATATGGGTCACCCATTGGCATGTGCGACAGCGGTTGCAACTATCGATGTTATGAAAGAAGAGAAGATGTTAGAAAACGCCACCATGATAGGCGAGAAAGTTTTGGGGCCAGGGTTACTTGAATTAGCCAAGAAACATAAGGTTATTGGCGATATTCGAGGCGCTGGCGTTTTCTGGGGCGTTGATCTTGTAAGTGATCGCGCAACGCATGAACCACTTGCGCCGTATGGTGCTTCGAGCGCGGCTATGAATGAGTTAGTTGCGGCCTGTAAGAAGAATGGCTTGATGCCGTTTAATAACTTCAACCGCATTCATTTGTGCCCACCATGCAATATTTCGGTTGAGGATGCCCAACTTGGTCTTGAGATTCTTGATAAATCCTTGACTGAAATCGCTAAGTACTACACAGGTGCCTAACTAAAAAGATTTGGCAAAAGTAAAAGGGCTGAGGCATTAAGCCCCAGCCCTTTTTGAAATTGGAAAATTGGAATTGAATTAAGCGTGTTCTCCGCCTGTGTGAGCGAAAGTCTTATTGGTGATCTGCCACTTACCTT
>RFRA01000010.1 GCA_009924725.1 Actinomycetota bacterium | reverse complement strand
CAGCTACATCGTCAAATGATTTGCCAAGCGCTTCAGTACAGCAAACATCCCAAATAACTTCGAAGTCATATCCCCCGGCATCGCCCCAATCAATAATTGCTTGGGCATATGCCATCTGATCTTTCTCAGTATTGCGCGTATTCATTAGCTCTTCAGTTGTCTTCACTCGTTGCGCTGCATCTTGAATACGTTTAGGTGCAACTGAAATAAGTAGATCTCGCACAGTTGATTCATCGCGAACTGAACCAATGAACTGACGCATAACGCCTAGACCACCAGAGATTGCTACTTGCCCAGAATCTGGTGAGATGTCACCACAGATCATGCGGATTAAAGTTGTTTTACCCGAACCATTAGCGCCAACCAATGCAACTTTGGCGCCATCGCCAACGCGAAAACTGACATCGCTTAGCAATACTCGACCATCAGAGAGTGAAAATTCAACAGCGTTTACATCAATGTGTCCCACGTTAGTCCTCGTTTCGGCGCGCAATAGTTAAAGCAGCGCGTGCAAGCAACTGGGCATTATTTGGGTAATCCACTTGTACCAGAGTTAAACCTTCGGCCGGGAAAACCATCGAATCAGAAATTCGCTCTCGATTAGCCAGCATTTCAGCGATCCAACTTGGCTCAAAGCGCCCTTCGGCAACGCAAACTGCTGAGCCCACTAAGTTGCGCACCATTGAATAACAGAATGCATCTGCCACAACTTGGGCTACCAACAACCCATCTTCTTTGCGCTCCCAATGGAAAGTTTCAAGGGTTCGGATAGTTGTGGCGCCTTCACGGAATTTACAGAAGGCAGCAAAATCATGTTCACCTAGTAGCAGTGCACTAGCTTCATTTAAACGAGCCAGATCTAGCGGGCGATACCAACTGGCCCGGTCATAACGATCAAGCGGATTAATTGCCTTATTGCTATCTACAATCTGATATTTGTAATGACGACGTAGCGCTGAAAAGCGGGCATGGAAACCTTCGGGCGCAACTTCAATTTCCAAAACTCTCAGATCAGTATCAAGTAAACGATTTAGCCGATATGCCAGATCAGATAAATCAGTACTTTCTGGAACATCGACATGAATTATCTGTGCAGTTGCATGAACCCCGGCATCGGTACGTCCAGCCACAATACTTTCGCATTGATGGCGCGAAACAGTTGAGAATGCTTTTTCAAATTCGTCTTGTACCGTGCGGCGATCTGGTTGTTTTGCCCAGCCCGAAAAGTTTGTCCCGTCGTAAGTAAGTTTGATCTTTAAACGAAGAAACCCACCCTCAGGAAAGAGAGTGGGTTCCGACATTTGAGTTGAAAACTAAGTTTTAAAGGCTTAGTTATCTTTCTCAGTTAATACTTCGATGACTGCCATAGGCGCATTGTCACCCTTGCGTGGACCGACTTTGGTGATACGTGTGTAGCCACCATTGCGGGTTGCAAAACGTGGACCAATTTCAGTAAAGAGGTGATGAACAACGCCCTTGTTAGCAATTGTTGCTAGAACGCGACGACGAGCATCGAGGTCACCCTTCTTTGCAAAAGTAATTAGCTTCTCGGCCAATGGACGAAGACGCTTTGCCTTTGCTTCAGTTGTAGTGATCTTGCCGTGCTCAAATAGTTGCTCTGCAAGAGTTCCTAGAATGTGGCGCTCGTGTGATGGGCCACTGCCCAAGCGAGGACCTTTAGTTGGTTTTGGCATTTTTCTCTCCTAGGCCTGATCTGCTTCAACGAAATCATCGTCAACAGCTGCGTTGTAGTTCTGGTGCTTAGTTGGATCGAAACCAGCTGGGCTGTCCTTAAGTGACATTCCCATTGAGACCAACTTTGCCTTGACCTCATCGATTGACTTTGAACCAAAGTTACGGATATCTAGTAGATCAGCTTCTGAGCGATTTACTAGTTCACCAACTGTGTGAATGCCTTCGCGCTTCAAGCAGTTGTATGAGCGAACTGTTAGATCTAGGTCTTCGATTGGAAGTGCTAAGTCAGCGGCAAGAGCTGCATCCATAACAGATGGCCCCATTTCGATTCCTTCAGCATCTAGATTTAATTCGCGTGCAAGACCGAATAGTTCAACCAAAGTCTTACCAGCTGATGCAACTGCATCGCGTGGCTTCATTGATGGCTTAGCTTCAACATCGATTACTAAACGATCGAAGTCGGTGCGCTGCTCAACACGAGTAGCTTCAACTTTGTAAGTAACTTTCAAAACAGGTGAGTAGATAGAGTCAACCGGAATACGGCCAATCTCTGCCCCAGCTTGCTTGTTCTGAACTGCAGTTACATAACCGCGACCGCGCTCGACTGTTAGTTCGATTTCGAGGTTCGCTTTATCGTTAAGTGTTGCAATGTGTAGCTCTGGGTTATGTACTTCAACGCCAGTAGGAACTGCAATGTCGGCGCCAGTTACGGGACCAGCACCAGTCTTACGGATGTATAGAACGCTTGGTTCATCGTTATCTGATGAAAGAACAAGGTTCTTAATGTTAAGCACGATATCTGTGAGATCTTCCTTAACGCCTTCAAGAGTGGTGAACTCATGTAGAGCGCCGGCAACGCGAATGCTGGTAACTGCTGCACCTGGGATAGATGAAAGCAGCGTACGACGCATGCTGTTGCCTAGGGTGTAACCGAATCCTGGCTCTAGCGGTTCAATGATGAACCGTGAGCGATGCTCGGAAACTACTTCTTCACTGAGGGTGGGACGTTGTGCAATTAGCACTGTTGCTCCTCTTTCTCTTGGTAATCCACTATTTGATCACCGGGTTGGTTATTACTTGGAATAAAGTTCGACGATTAACTGCTCTTCAACTTGGGTGTCGATAATTGATCGAGCTGGTGTGGAGTGAACGATGATGCGCATCTGCGAACCAACAACTTCCATCCAGGCTGGAACTGACTTTTCGCCAAGTTCGGCGCTAGCCACAATGAACGGGGTTAGGTCTAGTGACTTTGGTAGAACATCAATGATGTCCATCGCTGAAACACGGAATGAAGGAATGTTTACCTTCTTGCCATTTACCAAGAAGTGTCCGTGACGAACTAGCTGACGTGCCATGTCGCGGCTCTTTGCAAAGCCAGCGCGGAAGACGACGTTATCTAGACGTGTTTCAAGGATTACCAGAAGATTTTCACCAGTCTTGCCTTGCTTACGGTTAGCTTCTTCGTAGTAACCACGGAATTGCTTTTCTAGAACGCCGTAAATACGTGCGCACTTTTGCTTTTCGCGCATCTGTAATAGGTATTCAGATTCCTTGGCACGACCACGGCCGTGTTGTCCTGGTGGATAAGGACGTGATTCGATCGGACACTTTGGTCCATCGCACTTTGCGCCCTTAAGGAAGAGCTTTACTTTTTCGCGACGGCAACGCTTGCAGTCTGCTCCGGTATAACGAGCCATTTATTCTCTTCCTTCCTTAAACTCGGCGTGGCTTGCATGGACGGCAACCGTTGTGAGGAGCTGGAGTTACATCTGAGATGGCTCCAACTTCAAGACCGGCTGCTTGTAATGAACGAATTGCAGTTTCGCGACCAGAGCCTGGGCCCTTTACGAAAACATCAACTTTCTTTAAGCCATGCTCTTGCGCGCGACGAGCTGCTGCTTCTGCTGCAAGCTGCGCTGCGAAAGGTGTTGACTTACGTGAGCCCTTGAAACCAACTTGGCCAGATGATGACCAAGAGATAACAGCGCCGGTTGGATCTGTAATAGAGATGATCGTGTTGTTGAAGGTTGACTTGATGTAAGCCTGTCCAACAGCAACGTTCTTCTTCTCTTTCTTACGCAGCTTAACTTTGCCCTTTGCGCCGCCTTTAGCGGTAGCAGCGGTCTTTGATTTAGGAGCGGCCATTACTTAGTCACCTTCTTCTTACCTGCAATTGCCTTACGTGGTCCCTTACGGGTACGAGCGTTTGTATGAGTGCGCTGACCACGAACAGGAAGTCCCTTGCGGTGACGAATACCTTGGTAGCTTTGAATTTCAACTTTACGACGAATGTCGCCTGCGATTTCGCGGCGTAGATCGCCTTCAATCTTAAAGTTAGCCTCGATATATTCACGAAGCTTTGCGAGTTCTGGTTCTTGTAGATCCTTAACGCGCACATCTGGGCTAATGCCAGTTGCCGCTAAGGTCTTCTGTGAACGGGTAAGACCCATTCCGAAGATATAGGTAAGGGCGACCTCAAGGCGCTTTTCGCGCGGAAGATCGACACCAACTAAACGTGCCATTTATATTCTGCCTTTTCATAATCCGGAAGGTGCTGCCGCAATGCACCCTAAGCTTTCGCTTAAGCCTCGGCCTACCGGTCCAAGGGTCTGTGCTAATTTCTTAGCCCAGTCGCACCACGCGTTCTTGATTAACTTCTTGCGAAACTAACCAATTCTTATTTAGTTTTTGTACTGCTTTGAGAAAATTTATCCTTGACGTTGCTTGTGACGAAGATTCTCACAAATGACCATGACGCGACCACGGCGACGAATAACTTTGCACTTATCGCAAATCTTCTTCACGCTTGGGTTCACCTTCATTTGTCAGACTCCTCAATCACTTGTAACGATAAATAATGCGACCTCTTGTTAGGTCATATGGACTTAGTTCTACGATCACACGGTCAGCTGGCAAAATACGAATGTAGTTCTTTCGCATCTTTCCGCTGATGTGCGCAAGAATCTTGTGCCCATTAGTTAGCTCCACACGAAACATTGCGTTAGGAAGCGCTTCAGCAACGGTGCCTTCGATTTCGATCGCACCATCTTTACTAGCCAAGCGTTACCTTCTTCTCTGATTCAACTCATCGGTGTCGATAAGCATGGAGCAGCCACTTTAAAATTCTGGAAATTATCTAAAACTTAAAAAGTCCTAAATCCCCAAGATTCGCAAGTGACGCGAAGGGTTAGTCTAAAGCGAGCGGGAGAATAAGGGAAATCGGTCAATTTGGCTGGATTGACTCACAGGGCTGTGAATATCGAGCTGGCCAACAGCGCAGCCAGCCCCAAAAAGACCGATCCAGCCCCTGCTGCCCCAGCAATGGCACCCGCTGAGGCCGGAACCACGAACTGACCCACCCGATTTGCCGTCAATCGGGCCGAAATGGCTAGCGCCCGATCTTGCGGGCGGGCAATACGAGAGACCAGCGACATGGTTAAAGGCTGGCCAACGCCGAGGGCAAAGCCAGCGATTGCCACAGCGATACCGAGCGAAATTGGGGTGCGAGCGAAGAACATGGCGGCGCAAAAGATGGTGGATGCAATGATGCTGCTGACCATTAAGAAATGTGACCCTAATTTTTGCGCAATAGCACCCAAGAAGATACGCGAGAACATCGACGTACCAGCACGGATCGCCAAAATAACACCAACTGCAAATGGCGAAAAGTTATTCTCCGTGCCGAAGAGTGGCAAGAAAACAATTAGGACATCAACAGCAGATGAAACTGCAAGTGAAATATAAATCGCCTTGCCCATGCCAGGTTGCTTAAGCATTGAAACTGCGGCAGTAAATGTTCCACCCTCATTCACACTTTGTTCGATAGCAATTTTCTGATTACGCCAATAAAAAGTTGGTAACAATGCAATCAACGCTAGTCCTGCTGCCGCAAGAAATCCGGTAGAAGTTGATTTGGGTAGTACGCCATTAGAACCAGCAACTACGCCGCCAACTAGTGGGCCAACCATTTGGCCTAGCGAAGCTCCGAAAGCGTAGTAGCCAAAGAAGCCATCTAGTTTATCGTTGGGACTACGGGTTGAAATCATGGTCTGTCCCCCGACCACGCCAATTAAGTGTGAAATTCCAATTGCAGCAGTCGCGACCATCAGCAAAAGGAGAGTATTGATAAAAGCAAAACCAATCGCCAGTAGAAACATAGTTGATGCACCAAAGACTATGTATTTTGCTTCACCAAACCGACCAACGTTCTTACCCAAAAACAAAGCCAACACAATTGGGAAGAGGGCATACACCGCTCCTAGCACACCAATTTGTGCAGGAGTTGCACCGATTTCTAGCGCCCGATAAGTAATCATTGGGCGAATCAGTGAAACGCTGGCTAAAGTCGATGATGAACTTATTAACAAGATCACGATCCACTTTGGCATGCGCACTGAAATCACCTAACTCGTTATTGCTTTTTGGCCTTTATCTTCCGTCTGACTTTAGCGATCGAAGGCCCGATAATAACTAGGAAGAGCGTTAGATAAAGAATCTTAGATAATGGAGAGGCAACCAGAGTTCCGTAATCACCAGCACTAATTTGCAGCGCTCTTCGGAATTGCAGCTCAAGATTTGGCCCGAGAATCAAGCCCAAGATTAACGGCGTAATTGGCATTCCGTATCTGCGGAATAGGAAACCAACTATGCCAATTGCAATTGCCACCGAAAGATCAAAAGTCGAAGTATTAAGCGCATACGCACCTAACATGGCAAAAGAAACAATTCCAGCAAATAGGTAAGTACGTGGAATCTTCAACAATTGCACCCAAAATCGCACCAGCGGCAAGTTAAGAATCAGCAATAAAGTATTGCCAATAAATAAGCTAGCAATCAAAGTCCAAATCAAAGCTGGGTTTGTAGTAAATAGAAGTGGCCCAGGTTGAATTTGGTAGGTTTGAAATGCCACCAAGATAACTGCAGCTGTCGCTGAAGTTGGTAAGCCAAGAGCCAAAAGAGGAACTAGTGCACCTGCAGCGTTGGCATTATTTGCGGCTTCTGGTCCAGCAACGCCTTCGATTGCACCTTTACCGAACTCATCTTTATTCTTCGAGAGTGATTTTTCAACCGAATAACTCAAGAAGGTAGGAACTTCAGATCCACCGGCAGGAATAATTCCTAATGGGAAACCGATTGCAGTTCCGCGCAACCATGGTTTCCATGATCGCTTCAAATCATTGCGCGACATCAATGCGCGGCCTTTCATAGGAATGATCTTCCAGCCAGTATCTCTAAATCGGCTAGCAATATAGAGAGCTTCGCCAAGTGCGAAGATTGAAACAATCACAGTTACAGTTTCAATGCCTTCAAGAGCCGCGTCATTTCCGAAGGTCAATCTAGAGAGACCGGATTGCAAATCTGCTCCAACTAAACCAAGAACTAAGCCAACTGAAAGTGAAATAAAGCCACGAATTTGCGACGAACCAAGTAGCGATGAAACAGTAGAAAAAGCCACCAACATAAGGGCTACATACTCAGCAGAGCCCACTTGGATTGCCCAATCCGCAATAGTTGGCGCAGTAAAAGCCAATATGAGCGTGGCAATCGTGCCCGCCACGAATGAGCCAATAGCTGCAGTTGCCAGAGCTGCGCCAGCGCGACCATTTCGCGCCATCTTGTTACCTTCTAATGCGGTAATTACTGAGCCGCTCTCACCCGGAGTATTAAGCAAAATTGAAGTTGTTGAACCGCCATACATTGCGCCGTAATAAATAGCGGCAAACATGATCAAGGCAGATGAAGGCGAAACTGTGTAAGTAATTGGTAGCAACAATGCGATCGCAAGCGCTGGACCAATTCCAGGTAGAACACCAACAAGTGTTCCTAGGAATGTTCCAAGTAGTCCGAACATCAAGTTCGAAAGCGTTAAGGCACTAGCGAAACCTTCGAGTAAGGCGTTGAAACTACTCACATCAACCCCTTAAAAATGCCAGAAGGAAGTGCCACGTGCAGGAACTTGGTAAATGAGAAATAAATTATGGTTGATATCAAGACTGCGATACCCGCTGCCTTCATCAAATTCTTATTACCAAATGAATAAGAAATTCCAATAAAGGTAACAGTATTGGCAATCACAAAACCTGCGCGTTCGATAAGCAGCAGATACGCGAAAAGAGATGCTAGAACTACTAGAAAAGTTCGCAGATCAGATTTCTCAATTTTGTCGCCGGGTTCTAGCCCCTCAGGTAGCGCTAAATCCCCACGCAAAACTTGAATAAAGAGAATCGCACTCAGGATCATGAGTAAGACAGAAACTATGTATGGAAATAGCTTTGGGCTAATGGTTAAGTTGATCTCAGGAAGCTCTGTGCGCCATGTATCCCAAAAAACTAGAACGCCTAGGGCAAAGAGCGAGCCCACAAATGTGAGCTCGCTCTTTGCTCCAGCTTTAAACTTCATTAGGTTAGTTAAACCTAATTACTTGATTAGCTTGAACGCAGTTAGAACAGCAATAATGTCCTTATTTTCTTTTGCTAACCAAGTTGTAAATGCAGCGCCTGAGCGATATTCATCGATCCAAGACTTAGCTACAAGTACATCCTTCCATGACTGTGTTTCATGAACAGTGTCCATTACCTTTACAAAGTTAAGGTAATCAGCGGCTGATAGATCAGCTGGAGCCAAGATTCCACGCCAGTTTCCAAAGGTCAAGTTAATCCCTTGTTGAATCAAAGTCTTACCCTTGATTGTTGATAGTGGCTTAGGTGAGGTAACTGCCAAGATACGCATCTTGCCAGCAGCAACATAGCTAGCGAATTCTGAGGTTCCAGAAATACCAACTGCTACGCGACCTGAGATTACATCTGGAACTAGAGTTCCGCCGCCTGAGTAAGGAATGTAGTTCAGGTCAGTTGCCTTAACGCCAACACCTTCAGCAAGGGTTGCGATTGTTACGTGGTCAACTCCACCGTAGTTACCGCCACCCACTGCAACAGTCTTTGGATTTGATTTGATATCACTTAGCAAATCATTAATTGTCTTGTACTTAGAGTTCATTGGAACTGCAAATGCCTCAGCTTCACGAAGGAAGCTAGCAACTGCCTTGTAGTTAGTAATTTCTAACTTTGAACCATTTGTTGCAAGTCCACCAGGCATCGCAAAACCGGTAATCAATCCAATATCTGAGCGACCCTTTTGATCTGTAAAGTAGCCAAGACCAAGAGGAGCATTGGTGCGATAAGTAACTGTGTAATCCTTAAGAAGTTCTTCTTTCTTAAGCGCGTCACCTAGTGCGATTGCGGTAGTGCCATATCCGCCACCGATTGCAGATGAGGCTACGAATTCAAATGAGCCTAGCGCCTTAAGGCCTGCGTACCACCATTTGGTTTTGCCTTTGAAAGTACCAGTAGTAACTTCTAGACAAGTTAAGTCTGATCCGTTTACGCCAGTTCCTTTAGAAACTTTGCCAATCTGAGTAGGTGAACAATCAAGACCAACTTTGGCTTTTGCAGCTGGAACATTTCCCGCGTTTGCAACGCCTGTACCCGATGCGATTAGCGCGATAGTTGTTACAACTACGCCTACGCGAGTTATTTTCTTCAACATAGAATAATTTCTCTCTATTCTTATTATGTAGCTCCGAGGATGGAGATTTGGCATAACCTAACTTTCCGCAGCGTGGAATAATAGGCAAAGCGGTAACAAAGAGGTAACGATTTCGCCCAAAATTCGAGCCTGAATAAGCGAAGAGACTACAAAAGCGAGGAAATCTCAATCCCTAAGGTGCCGAGCTTTTCGCGGCCACCATCGAGTGCGGTCAAAACAAAAGGCTTGCCATCGGGTGCAATGCAGTAGCTGTTTTCAAAGTGAGAGCCGCGAGATTTGTCGTTTGAGACAACGGTCCAGTTATCTTTTAGGACTTTAGTCTTATGAGTGCCACGAGTGATCATTGGTTCAATCGCAAGGGCCATGCCAACGACAATCTCTGGGCCAAAACCGGGCTTGCCAAAATTTAACACGTGAGGCGCTTGATGCATTTCAGTACCGATACCGTGGCCACCATACTCCTGCAGAATTCCATACTTACCTTGGGCGTCGGTATAACTTTCAATGGCGTGGCCAATATCGGAAAGCTTGGCACCTAAGTGGCCAGCAGCGATCCCTCGCCACATTGATTCTTCGCAGACATCCATCATTTTTTGATCTGCTGGATCAACGTTGCCGACACCAATTGAGAACGCTGCATCGCCATGCCAGCCTTCAATTATCGCGCCGCAATCAATTGAAACTACATCGCCATCTTCAATAACTCGATCACCTGGAATACCGTGAACAATTTCGTCATTAATCGAGATACAAATTGTGGCCGGAAACCCGTGATAACCCTTAAAATTTGAAGTTCCGCCACCTCGTTTAATATTTGCCGCAGCGATTGCATCAAGGGCATCAGTGCGCATACCTACTTTGATCGAATCTTTAAGCAGCGCCAGAGTTTCTCCAACTAATAAACCAGCACGACGCATGACCTTTAATTGATCAAGGGTCTTTATCTGGATATCCACGGCTAAATTATTTACTAATTTATTAACTAATGCGGCTAAGTGCGGTGGTGGCGCGCTCAGTAATTTCAGAAACGGCGCCAGTTGCGCTAATTGTGATGAGTAAACCTTCGCCGCGATAGAAAGCAATGATTGGCGCAGTTTGCTCGTTATAGACCTCTAGGCGACGAGCAATAACTTCAGCCTTGTCATCTTCGCGTTGGTATAGCTCTCCTCCGCATGAGTCACACTTCTGCGCTGATGCCGGCGCAGGTGCACCACAACCACGACAAGTTAACCGGCTTGAAAGACGCTCGATAATTTCAGAATCAGCAATATTTAATTCCAGAACCGCATCTAGTGGGCTCTTCTGTTCAGCCAGAATTGCGCGAAGAACTTCGGCTTGCACAACATTGCGCGGGAAACCATCAAGTAAAAAGCCATTAGCTACATCATCGTGAGTTAAACGATCTTTAACCATCGCGTTCGTTACTGAATCTGGTACCAGCTCGCCACGATCCATAAAACCTTTTGCTTCTTGGCCAAGTGGGGTGCCAGCTTTTAAATTGGCACGAAAAATATCGCCGGTAGAGATATGCGGAATTGAGTAGTGCTCGGCTAAGAAAACTGCTTGTGTTCCTTTACCAGCACCTGGTGGGCCTACCAGGACTAGACGCATTACTTAAGGAATCCCTCATATGAACGCTGTTGCAATTGGCTTTCGATCTGCTTTGCAGTATCTAGACCAACACCAACGACAATCAGAATTGCAGTTCCACCAAATGGGAAATTCTGGTTTGCACCGAATAACACAAGCGCCAAAATTGGAATTACGGCAACTAGCGCTAAGTAAAGTGAACCTGGAGCTGTGATACGCGAGAGTACATACTGCAGATATTCAGCAGTTGGACGTCCGGCACGAATACCAGGAATGAAACCACCGTACTTCTTCATGTTGTCAGCAACTTCTTCTGGGTTGAAAGTAATTGCGACATAGAAGTAAGTGAAGAAAATAATTAGTAGTGCGTATGAAGCGATGTAAATTGGGTGGTCGCCCTTTACGAAGTTACGTGAAATCCATACCGCCCAGGCTGCTTGACTGTTTGTGAAGTTAGCAATCAGCGAAGGAATATAAAGTAGAGATGAAGCGAAAATTACTGGGATAACGCCAGCTTGGTTTACCTTAATTGGAATATAGGTACTGGTTCCGCCATAAGCCTGACGACCAACCATGCGCTTGGCATATTGGACCGGAATTCTTCGTTGCGCCTGTTCAACGAAAACAACGGCAGCAACAACTAATACACCAACAGCTAATACGAAAATAAAGGCAAATAGACCTTTTTGTAACTTAATTGACCACAAGTTAGATGGGAAACCGGCTGCGATCGAAGTAAAGATCAAGATCGACATACCGTTACCGACACCGCGATCAGTGATTAATTCACCAAGCCACATAATTACCGATGTTCCGGCAGTCATAACGAAAATCATCGTAACAATGCGCTGCCATGAAGTGTCAGGAATAATTGCTTCGGAACATCCAGAGATCAAACGTCCTGGTGTGCGAGCTACTGCGATCAAACCAGTTGATTGCAATACCGCTAAACCAATTGTTAAGTAACGGGTGTATTGAGTTAGCTTGGCAGTTCCTGATTGTCCTTCTTTTTTAAGGGTCTCAAAACGAGGAATAACCACAGTCAAAAGCTGCACAATGATCGATGCAGTGATGTAAGGCATGATTCCAAGTGCGAAAACAGATAGCTGAATTAGCGCGCCACCTGAGAACAAGTTAATCAAACCGAATAGACCACCTGATTGCACATTCTTTAAACAAGATTGAACTGCTTCGTATGAAACACCTGGGGTCGGAACTACTGAGCCAAAGCGAAACAAAGCCATGATCGAAAGAGTGAAGAAGATCTTCTTGCGAAGCTCTGGCGTTTTAAAGGCCATTCCGAATGCTGAAAGCATTTAACTTCTCCCTCTTTCGATTAAGACTTTTTAATATGGTCAGATACTAATTGGTGCTATTTATTAAAGGTTGTTAGCAGATCCGCCAGCAGCTGAGATTTTCTCAATTGCTGAGTTTGAGAACGCATGAGCAGTAACAGTTACCTTCACAGCAATGTCACCATTGCCGAGAACTTTAACTGGCAAGCTATCGCGAACTGCGCCTTTGGCGATTAGATCAGCAACAGTTACATCGCCACCCTTTGGGTAGAGCGCATTAATTGTTGAGACGTTAACAACCTGGTATTCAACGCGGGCTGGGTTCTTGAAACCACGTAGCTTAGGCAAGCGCATTACGAGAGGTAGCTGACCACCTTCGAAACCTGCACGAACTGTGTTACGGGCACGAGTACCTTTTCCACCACGACCGGCAGTCTTACCTTTTGATGCTTCACCGCGACCTTTACGAGTCTTAGCTTTCTTAGCACCTGGGGCTGGACGTAAATGATGAAGTTTTAGTGTCATTTTTATTCGACCTCTTCAACCTTGATTAAGTGGCGAACTGCATGAACCATGCCACGAATTTCTGGACGATCTTCTTTAACAACAACATCATTGATGCGCTTTAGTCCGAGTGAACGCAAAGTATTGCGTAGCTCTGGCTTGCTGCCGACCTTTGAACGAAGTTGAGTAACTTTTAAACGTGGCATTAGGCACCTACCTGAATCTGTGAAGCACGAATAATTGCTGCAGGTGCAACATCTTCTAGTGGACGACCGCGTCGCGCAGCGATTGCAGCTGGGCTCTCGAGACGACGTAGTGCATCAGCGGTTGCGTGAACCATGTTGATTGCATTATTTGATCCGAGTGACTTGGTTAGTACATCTGTGATGCCTGCACATTCAAGTACGGCACGAACTGGACCACCAGCAATAACTCCGGTACCAGGTGAAGCTGGGCGAAGAAGAACTACGCCAGCTGCATTTTCGCCTTGAATTGGGTGAGGGATAGTTCCTTGGATACGTGGAACAGTGAAGAAAGATTTCTTTGCTTCTTCAACTGCCTTAGCAATCGCTTGTGGAACTTCCTTGGACTTTCCGTAACCAATACCAACTTGGCCATTGCCGTCGCCGACAACTACAAGTGCGGTGAAGGAGAAACGACGTCCACCCTTAACAACTTTAGATACGCGGTTAATGAAAACCACGCGCTCCATAAATGGATTCTTTTCCTGTTGGCGGTCATCACGACGTTCGCGCTTTTCGCGACGGTCGTTACCCTTTGCAGGCGCTTCTGATGAAGCGTTCTTTGTTGGGTCAATGGCCATTAGAACTCCAATCCATTTGAACGAGCTGCATCAGCAAGTGCCGCGATGCGACCGTGGTACTGG
>RFRA01000090.1 GCA_009924725.1 Actinomycetota bacterium | reverse complement strand
GTAGAAGTTCACGAACCAATCTCACCTGAACTAGCCTGGAAACTGACTGCTCACGAACAAGCCCCAGCGCTAGCTCTTGAAGATGTTGATGCTCGTGGGGTACGTCGCGCAGGTGGCTTGAAGAACAAGTTGCGCAAGCGAATTAGCCAAGCAAATGCTGAAAGCATTGCTAAGCCCACTGTCAATGATCTAAAGGAAATTGAGCACCACTAATTCAGTTACAGGTTAAAGAAACCCTCGCAGCTAGCTAGTGGCGGGGGTTTCTTTCTGCTTGCGCACAACTAGCCAAACCCCAACTACGGTTATCAAGGTTCCCAGCAGCGAAACTGGCGAGATGTGTTCATCAAAGAAAAAATAAGCTTCAATCGCAGTTGCTGCCGGGACTAAGTAATATAGCGACGACACACTTGCGGCACTGCCCTGACTGAGCAAGAAAAAGAGCAACAAAATTGCACCGAACGAAAGCGCTAGAACTAGCCAAGTAAGCGCACCAATAAATTTCGGTGTCCATTGGATATGTGGTTGCTCAAAGATTAGCGCGAGGATTAGAAGGACGCCCGCAGTAGCCGCATATTGAATAGAAGTTCCAGCCAAAGTTGGTATTGCTCCCCCGTACTTTTTCTGCAAAATGGTGCCAGCAGTTCCACCAAATAACCCAATTACAGATGCGGCAATTGCAATGAGTGAAATTTGAGTTGTTCCGCTCGCATTTACGCGTGGAATTACGACTACGAAAAGTCCCACTAGACCCAAAATCAATCCGAAAATAGCTCGTGCATTTAGTGGTTCATCAAGATATCTAGCCGCAAAAAGGCTTACTAACACGGGTTGCAAGCTAACTATGAGTGCTGCCACCCCAGCCGGCATCCCACGGCTAACGGCAAAAAAGCAACCACCTAAGTATGCGCCATGCAGAGTTAAGCCGATCATGGTTGATGGCCAGATAATTGGTCGAGTTATTGGCTGACTCTTTCGCAAGAAAGCTATTGCAATAAATAACAGTAGAGCTGCAATAGCCATACGGATTGCGATGAAATAAAACGGCGGCGCATAAGGTATTCCATATTTAACACCTATGAAACCAGTGCTCCAGAGAATTACGAAGAGACTGGGAGCGAACCTCTTTAACACGACTGCTCTAATTAGTGATGAACTGTGTCGTTGCTTGGCTTTTCATACTCGGTGACAAAGCCGATAATGCTGACTACTAGTGCACCGACACCTAGCAATGTAAGCCACCAACCAATAATTAGGCCAAGTCCAACTACAAACATACTTGCAGCCAGTGGCAATGGCCACCATGAATGTGGACTGTAAAAACCCAATTCACCTGCCGAGTCTGCAATTTCGCCTTCCAGATTATCTTCTGGCAAAGTAATGCCGATACGTCGATTGGTGAACCAGACGTAGTAACCAATCATTGCTGCAAGCAATGAACTGAGCAGCAAGCATGAAATACCTAATGGCTCACCACCAACATAGTAATAAACAAAGCTAATGATTGCGTAGAAAATAGCTAGACCGACAAAGAGGCGATAATTAGCTTTCATTTAAATTAGTGCCCCTCGGTCTTAATATGTGGGTGATGCAGATCAAATGCCGGACGCTCTGAACGAATGCGTGGCATCGTTAGGAAGTTATGACGAGGTGGTGGGCAAGATGTAGCCCATTCCAGCGATGCGCCATAACCCCACGGATCATCACAATTAACCAGCGGTGACTTGCGAGTAATCCAGACATTTATGGCAAATGGAATCATTGAGAGCGCCAACAAAATTGATCCCACGGTTGAGATCATGTTCATCGTGGTGAATCCATCAGTTGCTAAATAATCAGCATATCGACGAGGAAAACCCTTAATACCTAACCAGTGTTGAATCAAGAATGTTGTGTGGAATCCGAAGAAGAGGGTCCAGAAGTGGATCTTTCCTAAGCGCTCATTAAGCATGCGCCCAGTCATCTTTGGCCACCAAAAATAGAAACCGGCGAACATTGCAAATACCACTGTTCCAAAGAGCACGTAATGGAAATGTGCAACTACGAAGTAAGAGGCCGAGACCGCAAAATCCAGCGGAGGTGAAGCCAAGATGATTCCAGTTAATCCACCAAATAAGAATGTAATCAAAAATCCCATAACCCATAGCATTGGAGTTTCGAAGGTAACGTGACCGCGCCACATTGTGCCAATCCAGTTAAAGAACTTAACGCCAGTCGGGATACCGATTAAGAAAGTCATAAACGAGAAGAACGGTAAAAGGACTTGACCACTTGCGAACATGTGGTGGGCCCACACTGAAACTGAAAGAGCGGAAATTGCAATTGTCGCCGCAATCAAACCTTTATAACCGAAAATTGGTTTACGGCTAAAAACGGGCAAGATTTCGGTTGCGATTCCAAAGAACGGCAACGCCAAAATATAAACTTCGGGGTGTCCAAAGAACCAGAAGAGATGCTGCCAAAGCATCGCACCACCATTAGCCGGATCAAAAATATGTGACCCAAATAATCTATCCGATTCGAGTGCCAGCAGTGCCGCTGCCAGCGGTGGGAATGCAAGTAACACCAAAATTGATGTCAGTAAAACATTCCAGCTAAAAATAGACATTCGGAACATCGTCATACCCGGTGCTCGCATGGTGAAAATAGTCGTAATAAAGTTAACGCCACCTAGAATTGTGCCGATACCACCGATGGCAAGGCCAACGATCCAGAGATCGGCACCTATGCCAGGTGAATATTGTGAGTTGGAAAGCGGCGCATATGCAGTCCAACCAAATGAAGCCGCGCCGCCCGGTGACAAAAAGCCAGCAAAAGCCATGATGCCACCGAACAAATAGATCCAGTAGGACAACATATTCAGTCGTGGAAAAGCCACATCTGCGGCGCCAATTTGCAAAGGCATAATCACGTTAGCGAAGCCAACGAACAACGGCGTTGCAAACATCAACAACATGATGGTTCCGTGCATCGTAAAGACTTGGTTGTACTGCTCATTGCTTATGAACTGCATGCCCGGACGAGTTAGTTCGGCACGTAGAACTAGCGCTAAAAGGCCACCAATCAAGAACCAAGCAAAAGTCGTCATCAGGTAGAGATAACCGATCGTCTTGTGATCAGTCGAGGTTATGAAGCGGACAAAATGACGACCTTTCGAGGTAGGTGCAACAGTTGAAGCGCTAACCTCTTCTGTGATCGTGCGTTGAGCGTATGTGGTCATGCTTGGCTCGCCTTCTCGACTTCAAGTTTAAGATTTGAAATAAAAGTTTCGTACTCTGCCGGTGTTACAACTCGAACGGTAAACAACATCTGGGCATGGTTACGGCCACAAAGAATGTTGCATCGACCTGGGAAATCCCCCAATTTGTTAGCGGTGAATTCTAAGTGATTAGTAACTCCGGGCAGATTTTGGATCTGAATCATAAATTCAGGAATCCAGAAACCGTGAACTACATCGTTTGAAGTAATTGTGTAACGCACGCGCTCGCCTTGTGGCACCACCAGAACTGGTGGCTTAGCTGGGGTGCCGGTGATTTTTACATCTTTACCGGCATCTAAATACGTGAACTGCCATGACCACTGAAACCCATTGACTTCTATTTGATGTTGAGCACTAGCCTGAGGTTTTACAATTTCATTTTCTTTAACAGCTGTGAAGTAAAAGAGCACTGCCACGATTATGAAGGGAATAATTGTGTATGCGACTTCGATCGGCACGTTGTACTGAGTCTGCTTTGGAAACTCAGGACCATTCTTTGGTGCGCGGTGAAAGATTGCGGGCCAAACGATCAAGATCGCGGTAAAAACTCCTACGACTGCCGCAGCTAACCATGAGTATGTCCAGAGCGAGTGCGAAATTTCGTTAATGCTTGAGGCGTCACCACTAAAGCCTGAATCTGCGTCTTTGGCACAACCAGTAAGGACTAAGCTCGTTGGCACTAAAACTAAGAGGCCACGGCCAGTGCTATTCAATTTCATAGCGTAAGGATAGTCGTACGCTTAGACGTCTGCTTCGGTCAGGAGTAGCCTTCTATGCGTGGTTCGGGTCACAGGAAATTTCACCAGTCAATCGCCGCTTCACCCTGCTGCAACGGCCCTATTAGCCGATGCCTTTAGCCAAGGCTGGGCCGATCCGGCCAAGATTGGTGATCATTCAGCTAGAACTGCAATTCTGCGAAATGAAGCGATTGAATCAATTGCAGAAAACCTAGCTCTAAAGCCAAGTGAGATTGAAGTTATTGGTGAGCCACGTCTCGGCCACCACTTAGCAATTTCTGGATTTTTAAAACGAGAACATACGCTGATTCATTCCGCGGTAGATCGCAGAAGTGTTTTCGCCCTAGGTGTTGCCCATCAAAACGCTGGTGGCACTACTCAAGTCAGAAATGTTGGGCCCAATGGGCAACTTGTGGAATTGCAAAGACTGGATAGAACAGTTTTGGCGCTGCAAGGCGTGAATATCGAAACTGGTATAACTCAAGATGTTGATCATGTAATCAACCAGATCAATCCTTCATTTATCGCCCTAGATTATTCAGCTGCCCCAAAGCTGGCTTTGCCTGCGCGCTGGGATAGTGCGATTTTTGATGCAACTAGTTGGCAGGGTCCTGCTGGTATCGGTGTATTGGCAATTCGAAACTCAACCGCTTGGAAAAACCCGTTGCCAAATTTAGGAATTCGCCGAACTCCTGAGTCATC
>RFRA01000089.1 GCA_009924725.1 Actinomycetota bacterium | reverse complement strand
GCGCACTATGGCGATATTTCACAACGCACCATCGATGCTTTTCGCCGTGCTCATGCAATGGGAATCGAGATTTTCTTTGTAACCGGACGTCCACCACGTTGGATGCCAGAAATTAAAGAAGCTTTTGGTATTGGAAATGCAATTTGCGGTAACGGTGCGATGCTTTATGACTTACATTCCGGAAAAGTCCTAGAAGAGTGGCTGATGCCAGTTGATGCACAACTGGAAACTGTGAAACGGTTACGTGCTGCAATCCCCCAAGTTAGTTTTGCAGTTGAATCACACAATTATTTCCACCGCGAGAAGAAATATATTCCTCGTTGGGATGTTGGCCTAGATAATGTTGGTGTTGAGTCAATTGAAGAAATAATGGCAGCCCCTGCGTTGAAACTTCTAGCGCGTTGTTCAGATCAAGAACTTTCATCTGATGAAATGTTGGCGATTGCACTTACCGAACTAGAAGGAATTGTGACTGTTACCCATTCAAACCCGCATGATTCACTTTTAGAAATTTCAGCAATAGGTGTTTCAAAAGGTGCCACATTGGCAAAAATGGCAGCTCGCTTAAATATCGATGCTGCCGATTGTGTGTCATTTGGCGATAACCCAAATGATTTCTCAATGTTGCAATGGTGTGGTCGCTCATATGCAATGGCAGATGGCCACCCAGATGGACCAAAAAACGCTAAATCAGTTGCATTGCCACATACCGATGATGGTGTCGCGATTGTGATTGAAGAGTTACTCGAACTCCCCGCTTAACTTCAAGTAATTTTTACTCAATTTTAGATAAGAGCGATCCTCAGGTAGATTACGCCGCGGAGGGCTCGCATAGCGGCCGAGTGCACCGGTCTTGAAAACCGGCAGGTGAAAGCCTCGAGGGTTCAAATCCCTCGCCCTCCGCCAGTTTTATTTAGCTCACTTTCCAGCACGCTATCTTGTGGCTGATTTCATAGCGCTCAAGCCAGACATCGCCTAGCGCGCAGAAAGCCATGAGAGGACACTTCCCCTTAGAGTTTTATGAGTTAGGAACTAAGGGAGTCGTGAAATATGTCGGGAGTTTTCTCACCAGGCCGCGCCAAGATCAAAGAGCGCACCCTTCGCACCGATAAGTGGTGGATCGAACCTGCAATTACTTTTGGAGTTTTGTTTTCCTTCATCATCTACGCAACTTTCCGCGCATTTGAAGGTGCTAATTACTACAAAGACCACCTAATCTCGCCTTTCTACTCACCTTGTTTATCGCAAGCTTGTGTTCCTGAAGCAACTATTTTTGGATTCACTCCAGTTAGCGCAGAAATATTTAACTTCGCACTTTCACCAGCGCTAATTATTTTGATCTTCCCACTTGGTTTCCGAATGACTTGTTATTACTACCGCAAGGCTTATTACCGTTCATTCTGGTTATCACCACCTGCATGCGCGGTTGCCGAACCACACACCAAATACACTGGCGAAACTCGCGCACCACTTATCTTGCAGAACGCGCATCGTTGGTTCTTCTATGCCGGCTTAGTGTTCAACGTTTTCCTTACTTATGACGCAATCATTTCGCTAAAAAATGTAGAAGGTCAATGGGGACACTTAAGTGTTGGCTCATTAGTCCTCATTCTTAGCTCAACTCTTTTGTGGTTCTATTCATTGTCTTGCCACACTTGCCGCCACACAATCGGCGGTCGGTTGAAGAATTTCTCAAAGCACCCATTGCGTTACAAGCTCTGGACTCGCGTTTCAATTCTTAATCATTACCATCAACAATTTGCGTGGTATTCATTAGGAGCAGTGGCTTTTGCTGATATTTATGTTCGCCAAGTTGCAACTGGCGCCTGGACCAATTTCTACTTCTTCTAAAAGGGGCACGAGTAAATGACAAATATGGAACGTCATAACTACGACGTACTAATCATTGGTGCCGGTGGCGCTGGTTTACGTGCTGCCGTGGAAGCTCGCGAAGCAGGTTTACGCGTAGCAATCATCTGTAAATCACTGTTTGGCAAAGCCCATACTGTTATGGCCGAAGGCGGCGCAGCTGCTTCAATGGCGAACGTAAACGATAAAGATAGTTGGATGGTTCACTTCCGCGACACTATGCGCGGCGGAAAATTCCTAAATCACTACCGCATGGCTGAATTACATGCCAAAGAATCACCAGATCGTATTTGGGAACTTGAAACTTGGGGCGCGCTCTTTGATCGCACCAAAGAAGGAAAGATTTCACAACGTAACTTCGGTGGACATGAATATCCACGTTTAGCTCACGTTGGCGATCGCACCGGCTTGGAATTAATTCGCACAATGCAACAACGTATTGTTGCTCTACAGCAAAAAGATGGTCGCGAAACTGGCGATATGGAAAGCCACATCAAAGTTTTCGCTGAATTAACCATTACCGACATTCTTAAAGAGAATGGCAAAGTTTCTGGTGCCTATGGCTACTGGCGTGAGAGCGGAACTGAAGTTTTATTTGAAGCACCTGCAGTTGTAATTGCAACCGGTGGCGTTGGAAAAACTTTCAAGATTACTTCAAACTCTTGGGAAGGTACTGGCGATGGCCACGCCCTTGCTCTAAAAGCTGGCGCTAATTTAGTTGATATGGAATTCTTGCAATTCCACCCAACTGGAATGGTTTGGCCACCATCTGTTCGTGGAATTTTAGTTACCGAGTCTGTTCGCGGCGAAGGTGGAGTTTTAACAAACAACATCGGTGAGCGTTTCATGTTTAAGTACATCCCAGATGTATTTAAAGATAAGTATGCCGATAACGAAGCCGAAGCAGATCGTTGGTATCTAGATCAAGATAACAACCGTCGCCCGCCTGAGTTATTGCCTCGCGATGAAGTTGCGCGTGCAATCAATAGCGAAGTTAAAGCTGGTCGTGGCACTGAGCACGGCGGTGTATTCCTAGATGTTTCAAAACGAATTCCTGCCGACGTAATTAAGAAGCGCTTGCCATCTATGTGGCACCAGTTCTACGAGTTGGCAGGCGTAGATATCACTAAAGAAGCCATGGAAGTTGGCCCTACTTGTCACTATGTAATGGGTGGTGTTGAGGTAGAGCCAGATAACGCAGCAGCTGTTGGCGTTCCGGGCCTATTTGCCGCTGGTGAAGTTGCTGGTGGAATGCACGGTTCAAACCGTCTTGGCGGTAACTCACTTTCAGATCTTTTGGTTTTTGGTCGTCGTGCCGGAATGGGCGCCGTTGAATATGTAAAGAATAACGGCGCAAATCCAGTTAGTGATGCGTCGATAAAAGCCGCAACAGCTCGAATTGAAGCGCCGTTCTCACGTGAGGGTGGCGAAAATTCATATTCACTCCATGCCGAACTACAAGAAGTTACTCACAACTTAGTTGGCATCATTCGCACCGGTAAAGAGGTCGAAGAAGCAATTGAAAAAATTGCTGATATTCGCAAGCGCAGTGCAAACGTTTCAGTTGCAGGTGGGCGCAAGTTCAACCCTGGTTTCCATTTAGCTTTCGACTTAGACAACATGTTGTTAGTTGCCGAAAGTACTGCAAAGTCTGCTCTACGTCGTGAAGAGTCACGTGGTGGACATACTCGTGATGATTTCCCAGGCATGGATTCGAAGTGGCGCCAGGTAAATCACATCGCATCATTTGATGGCAAGCAGGTAAATGTAAAAGCACAACCATTGCCACCAATGCCCAAAGAACTATTTGAGCTCTTTGATATTCATGAACTCGAGAAATACATGACACCCGAAGAAATTGCGAAAGGCGGTTCCAACTAATGACTCGCAAACTTAATCTTCGAATTTGGCGCGGCGATTCAACCGATGGCGGGCTACAAGATGTTGTTGTAGAAGCTAATGAAGGCGAAGTTGTTCTCGATGTAATTCACCGTGTGCAAGCAACCCAAATGGGCGACTTGGCTGTCCGCTGGAATTGTAAAGCTGGTAAATGTGGATCTTGTTCCATGGAAATTAACGGTAAGCCACGTCTTGCTTGTATGACTCAAGTCGCCTCTTACAGTGAAGATGAAACTATTACGGTTACGCCACTTCGCGCTTTTCCCGTAATTAAAGACCTCGTAACCGATGTGTCATTTAACTACCGCAAAGCTATGGAAATTCCAGCTTACGAGCACCCTAAAGAACTAGCTCCGGGTGAAGCTCGCATGGAACAAGTAGATGTTGAGCGTTCGCAAGAGTTCCGTAAGTGCATCGAATGTTTCCTTTGCCAAGATACTTGCCACGTAATTCGCGATCACGAGGAAAATAAGAAGTCATTTGCCGGACCTCGCTTCTTTATTCGTATTGCTGAATTAGATATGCACCCACTTGATATGTTGAAGAATCGCAAGCGCACTGCGCAAGAAGAGCACGGCCTTGGAATGTGTAACATTACAAAGTGCTGTACTGAAGTTTGCCCAGAGCACATCAAGATCACCGATAACGCAATCATTCCAATGAAGGAACGCGTTGTAGATATTAAGTACGATCCAGCTCGTATGTTCGCGGGTCTACTAAAGCGAGAAAAGCGCAACTAATGAAATTGTTAATCCGTTGGGGTGCGCTAGCTGCATCTTTCTGGATTGCAACTGCGTTGATTCCAGGTATCGATGTTCTTGGGGGCTTTACCACCTATCTTTGGGTCGCACTTTTATTCGGACTGATTAATTCAATTCTTGGTGGATTAGTTAAATTGTTAACACTGCCCGCAGTAATTTTAACTTTCGGGTTATTTCTAATCGTAGTAAACGCTTCGATGTTATTGCTTACCGCACA
>RFRA01000088.1 GCA_009924725.1 Actinomycetota bacterium | reverse complement strand
CTTCGGAAAGTTCTACCCCAATTCGGCCAGGTTCTAATAGTTCACATAGTTGAACTTGCTGTTCGATATCTGGGCAAGCTGGATAACCGAATGAATAACGAGAACCGCGGTAACCCTGATCAAGAATGCCTTGTAAGTCAGGTGCATCTTCGGCGCGCACTTGCATCTCTTCGCGAATGCGTTGGTGCCAATATTCGGCAAGTGCTTCAGTTAGTTGAACCGATAGTCCGTGTAACTCTAGGTATTCCCGATATTCATTTTTGGCAAATAGTTCAGCCGCTGCTTTACTAATTGTGTTGCCCATCGTCACAACGTGAAAGGCAACAACATCGACCTTGCCCGAATCTCTACTAACAAAGAAATCACTAATGCATAAGCGGCGATCGCGGCGCTGACGCGGGAATGAGAAGCGGGTTCGTTCTTTTCCTTTATCCGGCCCCTCATGATGAAGGATTATCAGATCGTTGCCTTCGCTAACGCAAGGAAAATATCCATAAACAACTGCGGCTTCCAACCAACCAGCGGATTGAACTTGGTTCGTTTGGAATATCAATATTGAGAGCGACATCGCTGCGCTTAGTATCAATTTCTTCGCTGATCTCGATGTTGCGCGTGGACTTAACCTTTCGCTCGCGCAGTGCAGGAAGCGCCGCACCAGGTTCGCCCCGCTTAACGGCCATGATTGCATCCATTAAACGTAAACCTTCAAATGCATCACGCGCGTATCTGACTTCACCCGGAAATATTTCGGCTAAATCCTGTTCTACAAATGCGCGGGTAAGTGCTGCGCCTCCGAGCACAATTGGCCATTTTTGATCTAACCCACGCGCTGTAATCTCTTCAAGATTTTCTTTCATGATTACCGTTGATTTAACTAACAGACCACTCATGCCAATGGCATCTACATTATGCTCTTGCGCCGCATCAACAATTTGATTGATGGTCTGTTTGATTCCAATGTTGACAACCTGGTAGCCATTGTTTGACAAAATAATGTCAACTAGGTTCTTTCCAATATCATGAACGTCGCCTTTAACAGTAGCCAGCAACATCCGACCACGACCCTGATCATCGGTCTTTTCCATATGTGGTTCTAGATAAGCAACTGCGCTTTTCATAACTTCAGCGCTCTGTAACACGAACGGTAATTGCATTTCGCCCTTGCCGAAGAGTTCGCCAACTACCTTCATGCCTTCGAGCAGATGGTCATTAATAATTTGAAGCGGTTTTATTCCTTGTGACATGGCTGAATCTAAATCGGTGTCGAGCCCGACTTTCTCGCCATCGATTATTCGACGTTGAAGACGTTCCTCAAGGGGCAGTGCGGCCAAGCCAGCCGCACGTAGATTACGGGTAGCAG
Organism: Actinomycetota bacterium; assembly: GCA_009924725.1. GTDB lineage: Bacteria > Actinomycetota > Actinomycetes > Nanopelagicales > Nanopelagicaceae > Planktophila. The sequence goes on along the minus strand of RFRA01000088.1, from coordinate 3,411 downwards.
CAACTTCGACGCCTTCGAATAACTGTAAAAACTCAGTCAGTGGATCGTAAGTACATTCGCCATCGGTATAAGTTCGGCGATCATAAATCAAATCAAGTGCCACTTCGCGCGCTCGGGAATCGATCCGCGCCATAGGTGTGATTTTGGATGGATGAACAATCGCTGAATCTAGCCCAGCTTCAACGCACTCATGTAAGAAAACTGAATTTAGGACGATTCGAGATGCTGCATTTAGACCAAAGGAAACATTGCTCACGCCCAAGGTAGTTTGCACTTCTGGGAACTCAATTTTCAACTGGCGAATTGCCTCGATAGTTTCAATTCCGTCTCGTCGTGTTTCTTCTTGACCTGTTGCAATGGGAAAAGTTAAACAATCGATCAAAATATCACCGGTCGCCATCCCCCAGTTCTTGGTTAAATCAAGGATCAATCGGCGAGCAACTTTAAGTTTCCAGTCCTTGGTACGTGCCTGGCCTTCTTCATCAATAGTAAGTGCAACAACACTGGCACCGTGTTCTTGAACCAGTGGCATGATCTTGGCGAAACGTGATGTCGAACCGTCGCCATCCTCATAGTTCACTGAGTTAATAACACTGCGTCCACCTAATTGCTCAAGGCCCGCCTTTAAGACACCTGGTTCGGTGGAATCCAAAACAATCGGCAAGGTAGATGCGGTGGCGAAACGGCTGGCTAGTTCAGTCATGTCACGCGCACCATCACGGCCCACATAGTCGACCGAAAGATCTAGCATGTGCGCACCTTCACGAATTTGATCACGCGCAATCTCGACACAGGTTTGCCAGTCTTCGGCAACTAAGGCATCGCGAAACGCTCTAGAGCCATTTGCATTAGTACGTTCGCCAATAGCCAAATAAGTTTTATCTTGGCGGAAAGGTACAAACTGATAAAGCGAAGAAGCGCCCGCTTCAGTTACCGGGCTGCGATCTTTGATTTGGTGTCCTTTAAACTTTTCAACCACTGCTGCTAAATGAGCTGGCGTCGTACCGCAACAACCACCTAGTAGTGAAATGCCGTAGTCCGAAACGAAAGTATCTAAAGCAGTAGCTAGTTCATCCGGACCTAGCGGATATTCGGCACCTTTCTTACCAAGAATTGGCAACCCAGCGTTAGGCATAACCGAAAGCGCAACTTTAGAATTCTGAGATAAGTAACGCAGATGCTCGGACATTTCAGCAGGGCCAGTGGCGCAATTGAGACCGATCAGGTCAATCTCTAATGGTGCAAGTGCATTAAGTGCTGCGCCAATTTCGGAACCAAGCAACATAGTTCCGGTCTGTTCAACTGTTACTTGGGCAATTAAAACTACATCACGATCAATTTTAGCCATTGCAGCACGCGATCCATTTACCGCCGCCTTTGCTTGCAATAAGTCTTGGGTGGTTTCGATTAGGAGCGCGTCTGATCCACCATCTAGCAAACCTTGAGCCGCGCTTTCATAAGCATCACGCAAGAACTCATATGTTGTATGGCCTAAAGTTGGCAATTTTGTACCGGGCCCGAGTGAACCTAAAACGAAGCGTGGTTTCTCTGACGTAGAGAATTCATCTGCGCATTCCCGCGCAATCTTCGCGCCAGCGAAAGCTAATTCGTAGATTCGATCCTCAATGCCATACTCGGCTAGATTCGCCCAGTTGGCACCAAAAGTATTAGTCTCAATCGCATCTACACCAACCGCTAAATACTCATTGTGAACACCGGCGACAATATCCGGACGTGAAACATTCAGAATCTCATTGCAGCCTTCGTGGTTTTGAAAATCCTCAAGTGTCGGATCCGCGGCTTGCAACATTGTGCCCATAGCTCCATCGGCGATTACGACACGTTCGGCCAACGCCTGACGAAGCAAAGATGGCGTTTTAGTTGGGCTCATTGGCACAAGGCTACCAGTAGATAAATTTTGGCGATTAGATCGCGATTCCCAAGAAGGTATCAATGGCTCTACTTAGTTCACCACTGCTGCCACCAGTAAGACCGTTTTCAGTCTGCTCAATCCAATTATCAATTGCTTTCAGGGCTCGGACTGTGTCCAAATTATCGGCCAAACTAGCAATGATCAACGCGACACACTCTTTAGTAGGTGCAACCTCATTGCGACTGAGAGCACTTTGTAGACGACTCATTCGAGCACTGGCTTCTGCTAATACTGCATCGGTCCACATGCGATCATGACCGTAAGGTGCGTTGAGAAGTGCTAAACGAATGACCATCGGGTCGGTACCCATTGCGATTAATTTGCTAACGAAAACCAGATTTCCCTTACTCTTACTCATTTTCTCGCCATCTAATCCGACCATGCCGGCATGTACGTAAGTACGTGCGTAAGGCTTGCCAGTCATGATTGCAACTTGCGACGCTCCCATTTCATGGTGTGGAAAAATCAAATCACTACCGCCACCTTGAATATCAATTGCATAATCATCGGCCGGATCTGGTTTCAAATAAGCCAGTGCTATTGCGCTGCATTCAATGTGCCAACCTGGCCGGCCAGCCCCAAATGGTGATGGCCAAGAAGGTTCGCCTGGGCGCGCAGCCAACCAGACTAAACAATCAAGTGCGTCTCTCTTACCAATACGATCGGGATCGCCACCGCGCTCCGAAAAGATCTCTTGCATCTCGGCTTGTGAATAATGGGATCGAGTTCCGAACTCAGCATCACTTCGCACCGAGAAGTAGAGATCGTCTTCGACTGCATAAACGGTGTCAGCTGCTTTGAGAACTGCAATGGCTTCGGTAACTAGCGGAATAGCTTCAACGGCACCGATATAACTAATTGGTGGCAAGATATGAAGGTTGACCATATCACTGCGGAACAATTCAATTTGGGAATGGGCTAAATCCTCCCAGTTGATACCGTCGCGTTTGGCTCGCTCAAGTAAAGGATCATCGATATCAGTTATGTTTTGGACAAAGCGTACTTCAGCGCCAGTGGCCTGCAGATAGCGATTAATTAAGTCAAAAGTTAAATATGTGGCTGCGTGTCCCAAGTGAGTAGCATCGTAAGGAGTAATTCCGCAGACATACATTCGATACAGACTTTTGGTTGGCAGGGCTTTTTTGGTGCCAGAAAGTGTGTCTCTTAAAGTTAGTTTCGGAAGGGCATACTTCGGATCAACTGCTGGAATCGCAACTGTAGGCCAAGAACGCATTTCGCTATCCTAGAACGGTGGCCACGGAACTGCTGGCCAATCTGGGCTAGGCGATGGAAAAACTTTCATCATTTGCAAACGCGAAACCCGCTTTCGTAACGCTTTAAACTCTTCGGTCGTGATCAATTCCTTAATCTTCTCGCCTACTTGGCCATCGAGTTTTGCGTCGAGCGTTTCTAACATCGCTAATTCCGACTCTAAAAGTGCCAGCTGTTCCCACTGCCATAGGACGGTTCGTAATTTA
>RFRA01000087.1 GCA_009924725.1 Actinomycetota bacterium | reverse complement strand
GGAAGTGCGTCCGCAAAAGATGCTTTAGTAAATACATTGGTCGCTGCAGGAACTTTCCTAACATTAATTCCTATCACAAGTATTATTTTTGAAGTTTTTAGCAAGGGCTATAAAGGAATCTATTTAGGTCTGTTCACTTCAGACATGTCACTCAACTCACCAAATGACCCAGCTAACGTTGGCGGTCTTGGACATGCAATTATTGGAACCTTGATTCTGGTCGCAATTGCCCTTGTGATCAGCGTTCCAATTGGAATTCTTACCGCGCTTTACTTAACCGAAATCAAAGGTCGGTTCAGTCAGCCAATTAGGTTCTTAGTCCAAGCAATGTCAGGTGTGCCATCGATTGTTGCGGGACTTTTTATCTTATCTGCAATTCTTTATCCCATAACAAAGCAAAATTCAGCTCTACTTGGTTCGCTATCACTTGCGATTCTGATGATCCCAACTGTTGCGCGAACATCAGAAGAAGTACTGAATTTGATTCCTAATGATTTGCGTGAAGCAGGCGTTGCCCTAGGTGGAACTCAATGGCGTACTGTTGCCATGATCGTGGTACCTGCCGCAAAGAGCGGGCTACTAACTGCGGTGATTTTGGGTGTTGCCCGCATTGCTGGTGAAACAGCGCCGATTCTATTGTTAGCTGGCGGTGGCGATAGATTCAATTTTGATCCGTTTAACGGACCTATGGGTTCTTTGCCTTATTTCATCTGGAACTCATTTAAATCGGGTACGCCCGAATCTATTGCCCGTGCATGGACCGGCTTGCTAGTTCTACTAGTAGTTCTATTGTTCCTATTTTCAGCTGCAAGATTCTTAGGTAACCGTAAGGTAGGAAAGTAAATGTCTACTGACGATAATGGAGATAAAGAGAATATGGAAACAAAAACGACCCCGTCATCGCTATCTTCAGTGGCGTCTTCATCAAAGCGCAAAGTGGTCAACACCAAGGCAATGGGCACCGGCCTTGAAGCCCGCGGTGTACATGCTTGGTTTGGTAAACACCATGCGCTAGCTGATGTTTCACTTGATTTCGCAGCCGGCACCGTGACCGCGCTTATTGGTCCATCAGGTTGTGGCAAATCAACATTTATCCGCACACTCAACCGTATGCACGAGTTCATTCCAAGTGCGGCAATGGCTGGTCAAGTAATTCTTGATGGAAAAGATATTTACGATCCAAGTGTTGACGTAACCAAGATTCGTTTGCAAATCGGCATGGTTTTCCAGAAGCCCAATCCATTTCCATCAATGACTATTGGCGAGAATGTTTTATCGGGCTTGAAGTTGGCTCAGTTAAAGACCGAGAACAAAGATGATTTGCTAGAAGAATGTTTAGTAAAAGCTGGTCTTTGGAATGAAGTTAAAGATCGTTTAAATGCCCATGGTGGTTCACTTTCAGGTGGTCAACAACAGCGTCTCTGTATTGCTCGCTCACTAGCTGTACGCCCTCAAGTACTACTAATGGATGAACCATGTTCAGCTCTTGACCCAGGTTCAACACTGCGCATTGAAGAGACCATTGAAGAACTTTCATCGTCAATGACCATCGTTATCGTTACTCACAACATGCAACAAGCAGCTCGTGTATCTGATTACACAGCCTTCTTCTTATCCGATGGTGGTCCAGGTCAAATGATCGAAATGGCCCCAACAAATGAGATCTTCGCTCGTCCTCGCGATAAGCGAACCGAAAACTATGTAACTGGCCGCTTCGGTTAACCCCAGTTTCTTTAAAGTTTTTGTTCACTAGTTGTTCATCTTTAGATCATCTGCCGTTTTCGTAAAGCCCTCTAGCAATTAAGCCTGAATCAATACTTTTCCACCAATGGTTTTCAAATAATCCAACCAAAACAAGGAGCACTAAATGAAGAGAGCACGTTTCGTGAAGGCAGCAGTTGCTGTTCTTTCACTTTCGTTCGTTCTAGCTACACCGGCTAACGCAGTTGATCTAATTGGATCAGGTGCATCTTTCCCAGCAGGTTTGATCGAAGGTTGCAAGGCTGGTTTCGCTGCCTCAAGCACACACACCTATCAATACAGCTCAATCGGTTCAGGAGCAGGTCGTACAGACGCAATCAATGGCAAAGGTAACTTCTGGTTCTCAGATGGTATTTTCCCAGCTGCAACTAAGCCAGCTACTATCAAGCACGCACCAATCGTTGCCGGCCCAATCGGAATTTTGTTTAACCTAAATGGTAACGCTGGTAAGACTCTTACCCTTAGTGCAGACACAATCGCCGGAATTTTTGCTGGCAAGATCACCAAGTGGAATGATCCAGCAATTGTCAAGGATACAAACCGCACAGTTACAACAACAACTTATGTAACAAAAGATGGTGTAATCGTTAAGAACGCTGACGGAACAAACAAGGTGCTTCGCACTAAGACTTCAAAGATCACATTCACATTGCCAAACCGCACAATTAAGGTTGTTTATCGCCAAGATGGTTCAGGTACAACAACTAACTTCGTTAACTACCTAAAGGGTGCAACAACAACTGATCTTGGTTGGACTGCCAGCGATACTTTTGTTACAGCATTCAAGGGAACAGGCGCAACAGTTGATGATGCTGGAAACCTAGGTCGATACACCGCTCGCAGCGGATCACTAGGTGTTGCAACTCAAGTTGCATCAACAGTTGACTCAATCGGATACGCAGAGCCAAGCTACGCACAAGGTGCTACTCGTGTTGCAAATGTTTACAACGCATCAGGTGCTGCAGTTAATCCAGTAACACCAGGCGCAGTAGGCGCTTTCCTAGGATCAGCAAAGACTGGTTCACAAGAAGGTACATACGCGTTCGACTACAAGACAACAGAAGCCGGCGCATACCCAATTTCAATCGTGTCATACCTACTGTTTGACACAGCTTATGCATCAGCTTCAACAGCAGCAGCTGTTAAGGCTCTTGCTAACTACATCATGAGCCCAGCATGTGCTCTAACTGTGGGTGGTCCATTGGGCTTCGCAGTAATCACTGGCAAGGGTAAAGATGTTGCTGACAAGATGATCGCTCAAATCGGAAGCAAGTAATTAACTACCTCCTCTAGGTAAGCAAAAGGGTCGGCACTTAGGTGCCGGCCCTTTTGCTATGCCCAGAAGTTTTGGATGAAATAAACAAGGTTAGTTAATCAAAATGCGCGCCTGGCAGGAATCGAACCTGCGACAACCCGCTTAGAAGGCGGGTGCTCTATCCGACTGAGCTACAGGCGCATTTAATCTCACTTACTTACCTGTCAGAGTCTACCGAAGTTAAACGATAGGGTTTCCTCTTATGGCTGAGTTCATTTATACGATGAAAAAGGCGCGTAAAGCGCATGGCGAGAAGGTAATTCTCGACGACGTTACCTTGATGTTTTATCCAGGTGCCAAGATCGGTGTGGTTGGTCCAAACGGTGCCGGTAAGTCAACCGTGCTGCAGATCATGGCCGGCCTTCAGAAGCCTTCTAATGGCGAGGCATACCTAACTCCAGGTTTTACTGTGGGCATCTTGTTGCAAGAGCCGATTCTTGATGAAACTAAAAACGTAATTGATAACGTTAAAGAAGGCGTTGCCGAGACTGTTTCAATGCTCAAGCGCTTCGATGAAATTTCTGAAGAAATGGCCAACCCTGATGCTGACTATGACAAATTGTTAGCTGAAATGGGCGATCTGCAAGAGAAGTTAGATCACCGCAATGCTTGGGAACTTGATTCGCAATTAGAGCAAGCCATGGATGCTCTACGTTGCCCACCTGCCGATGCCGATGTTTCGGTTCTGTCTGGTGGTGAAAAGCGTCGCGTCGCGCTCTGTAAGTTACTTTTGCAAGCACCTGATTTATTGCTGCTCGACGAACCTACTAACCACTTAGATGCCGAATCAGTGCTCTGGTTAGAGCAACATTTAAATAAGTACCCTGGCGCAGTTGTAGCGATTACGCACGATAGGTATTTCCTAGACAATGTGGCGCAGTGGATTCTAGAACTCGACCGTGGTCGCGCATATCCGTACGAAGGTAACTACTCAACTTATCTAGAAACAAAAGCCACGCGTTTAAAGATTGAAGGCCAGAAAGATGCCAAGCGCGCAAAGCGTTTGACTGAAGAACTCGAATGGGTTCGCATGAACGCTAAGGGCCGCCAGACTAAGTCCAAGGCTCGTCTTGCTCGCTACGAAGAAATGGCAGCTGAAGCCGACAAGATGCGTAAGTTGGACTTTGAAGAAATTCAGATTCCACCTGGCCCACGTCTAGGCAATGTGGTTATCGAAGTTAATAATCTATCTAAGGGCTTCGGCGATCGTTTACTAATTGATGATCTCTCATTTACTTTACCGCGTAACGGAATTGTCGGAATCATTGGCCCTAATGGTGCTGGTAAGACCACGCTCTTTAAGACTTTAATCGGCATGGAACAAGCTGATTCTGGCTCAGTCAAAGTTGGCGAGACGGTAAAAATTTCCTACGTCGATCAGTCACGTGGTGGCATTGATCCAAAGAAATCACTTTGGGAAGTTGTCTCCGACGGTCTTGATTACATCAAAGTGGGCAATGTTGAAATGCCTTCACGTGCCTACGTCTCAGCTTTTGGTTTCAAAGGTCCAGATCAGCAAAAGCCTGCTGGCGTGTTATCCGGTGGTGAGCGAAATCGCTTGAATTTGGCGCTAACTTTAAAAGCCGGCGGAAACTTGCTGCTACTCGATGAGCCAACGAATGACTTAGATGTTGAAACTCTTGGTTCGCTGGAAAATGCGCTACTTGAATTTCCGGGTTGCGCTGTGGTTATCTCGCACGATCGTTGGTTCCTTGACCGCGTAGCAACTCACATATTGGCCTACGAAGGCGATTCAAAGTGGTTCTGGTTTGAAGGAAACTTTGAGTCTTACGAAGAGAACAAAATTTCTCGACTTGGTGCCGATGCATCAAGACCACACCGTGCCAC
>RFRA01000086.1 GCA_009924725.1 Actinomycetota bacterium | reverse complement strand
CCATCAACACCGATTAAGAATTCGCAAGTTCCGGCGCCGATGTAGCCAGCTTCTTTCATAATAGCTTTTGATGATCGGTATAACTCTTCATTTTGGGCAGCAGTTAAGAAAGGTGCAGGTGCTTCTTCAACTAACTTCTGATGACGGCGTTGCAATGAACAGTCGCGGGTACTTATTACTGCGGCATTACCAAATTTATCTACTAGTACTTGGGTCTCAACGTGGCGCGGTTTATCTAAGTAACGCTCGACGAAGCATTCACCGCGGCCAAAGCCAGCAATAGCTTCACGTACAGCAGATGCGAAAGCTTCTGGTATTTCCGCCATTGTAAAAGCGATCTTTAGCCCGCGACCGCCGCCGCCATGAGCGGCCTTAATTGCAACAGGCAGGCCGTGCTCTTGCGCAAAAGCAATAATTTCATCGTGGTTACCAACTGGATCAGCAGTTCCGGCGACAAGTGGTGCTCCAGCTTTGGCCGCAATTTTGCGCGCTGAAACTTTATCGCCAAGGGCTTTAATCGCTGCGGGTGGGGGACCGATCCAAATTAAGCCAGCATCAAGCACTGCTTGTGCGAAGTCAGCATTCTCGGAAAGGAAACCGTAACCAGGGTGAACTGCATCGGCGCCAGATTTCTTAGCGATGGCAATTAACTTCTCAATATTTAAATATGTTTGCGTCGCTGATGTTCCACTTAAGGAATATGCCGAATCTGCCATTTGCGCATGCATTGAATCGCGATCAGTTTCAGAGTAAACCGCAACGCTTTCAAGGCCATGGTCGCGACAGGCACGAATTACGCGAACGGCAATTTCGCCACGATTTGCGATCAGAACCCGTTTCATCCGAGCTCCTTTACTTGAGGCCAGGTGTATCCAAGTTCAGTCATCGCAGCCCGCAAGAATGGCATTGAGATGCCAACCACGTTTGTGTAATCGCCTTCGATGCTTGGGATAAATGGCGAACTAAAACCATCGAGAGTGAAGCCACCTGCAACATGTAATGGTTCACCAGTTGAAACGTAATCCGCAATTTCTAGATCGGTCATGTCCGAAAAAGTTACTTTAGTAGTTACGCGATCTGAAATCTCGCGGTCTTTACTGGTATCAATAATGCAATGGCCAGTATGTAATAAGCCTGAATTACCGCGCACCCGACTTGCTCGTTCGGTCGCAACATCAGGCGTGCCTGGTTTCCCTAGTGAAACTCCTTCGAATTCAAAAGTGGAATCACACGCAATAATTACCGCATCGCCTGAAATCTGTTCGCGAACGGTATGTGCTTTGGTAATGGCAAGGGCAATCACCATATCGGCAGGTGTCATCGCATTGAAAAAATCGGTTTCTTCATCGACGTGGCTAATGATGATCTCTGGTTTCAAACCAGCTGACTCAAGTAGTCGTCTACGTGAAGTAGAAGCTGAAGCTAAAATCAATCTAGTCATCTTAGAAATTACGTCCTGAACCGAACTTAACAGTTTGCGGTAATTGAGTGCGCATCAAAGGCATCGCCCAAACACTTCGCTTAACAACTGGTTTAAGCTCTTCGCGTCTGTGATTGGCCAGAGCGAGCTCAATAGCGGTTAGCTCATCGGCTGAAGGGCTACCTGCGATAACGCTAAATTTGGCTTTTGGTGTATTCATTAAAGTGGAATGTTTCCGTGCTTGCGTGGCGGAAGCGCATCGCGCTTAGTCTTTAGCGAGCGAAACGCTTTAGTAATGTATTCGCGAGTTTGGCTTGGTTCGATGACAGCATCGATATATCCACGTTCAGCGGCTAAGTAAGGATTAGCTAAGGTTTCGTTGTACTCAGTAACTAGTTCAGCTCGCTTACTTTCTGGATCTGCGGCACCCTTTAGTTCACTTCGATAAAGAATATTTACCGCACCTTGAGCACCCATGACTGCGATTTCAGCACTCGGCCAAGCTAAATTGATATCGGCGCCAATGTATTTTGAGCCCATCACAATGAATGCGCCACCGTAGGCTTTACGCGTAATCAAAGTAACAAGCGGCACTGAAGCCTCAGCATATGCATAAAGCAATTTAGCGCCACGGCGAATAATGCCATCCCACTCTTGTTCAGTTCCGGGCAAGAAACCAGGCACATCGACCAAGGTGAGAATCGGAATATTAAAGGCGTCGCAGAAACGCAAGAAACGTGCAGCTTTCTCGCTGGAATTAATATCTAGTGTGCCAGCTAATTGCTGCGGTTGATTTGCAATTATGCCAACTGACTCGCCTTCAATGCGCCCAAAGCCAACTACGATGTTTGGTGCGTATAAAGAGTGAACTTCTAGAAATTCACCTTCATCAAGGAGTGCTTGAATCAAGACCTTCATGTCATAAGGCTGATTAGGACTATCTGGGATCAATGTATCTAGTGCGTTGTCAGTTAACTTCTTTTCTAAACTTTCAGTAGCGGGCAAATGTGGCGCACCATCCATATTGTTACTTGGTAAATATGAAAGTAGCGCCTTGACGTAATCGATCGCGTCGTCTTCATTTTGAGCTAAATAATGTGAATTACCCGTCTTGGTGTTGTGCGTATGGGCACCACCAAGTTCTTCCATGCCAACTTCTTCGCCCGTGACGGTTTTAATTACATCTGGCCCGGTAATAAACATGTGGGAAGTTTCATTAACCATCACTGTGAAATCGGTAAGTGCTGGTGAATAAGCAGCGCCACCTGCGCAGGGGCCAAGAATTAAGGAAATCTGTGGAATTACGCCAGATGAACGCGTATTTAATCTAAAGATGCGGCCATAGCCGCTGAGCGCCGATACTCCCTCTTGAATACGAGCGCCACCCGAATCACTAATTCCGATTAAGGGCATGCCATTCTTAAGTGCGTATTCCATAATCTTGACTATTTTTTCAGCCATAACTTCGCCGAGACTTCCGCCCATCACCGTGAAATCTTGCGAGAAGAGCGCGATATTTCGACCATCAATTGTGGCGATACCAATAATCACACCATCTCCATAGGGACGGTTCTTTTCCATGCCGAAATTGACTGAACGGTGACGAGCAAATTCATCAAACTCGGTAAATGAGCCAGCATCTACAAGTTTTTCAACGCGTTCGCGCGCAGTCATCTTTCCTTTAGCATGTTGCTTATCAATCGCACTTGCAGAACCGGCATGGACAGCTTCGTTTAGACGATTGCGAAGATCTTCAATTTTTCCAGCAGTAGTATGCAGATCTGGCTTCATGCCCCTACGGTACTAGTTATGGAGGTCGAAATGGTTCGCGAAGCACTAAATGAGAGTGCGATGAACGCAACATTGATCGGCAGTTACTGGCGGGTAAGTGTTTTTCAAAGCGTTACATCTACTCAAATCGAACTTATCGGAAAAGATAATCTCCAACATGGTGATGTCTATGTATCTGAATTTCAAAGCGCTGGCCGAGGCAGATTAGATCGCACATTTGAAGCAATTGAATCTAGCGCACTTCTTTTTTCAATTTATCTTGAACCTAAGCGAAATAAAACAGAGTGGAGCCTAATTCCATTACTAGCCGGCTTGAGTTTAGTAAATGCGTTAAAAAATCTAGATAAGAAAGTCATCACAAGTTTAAAGTGGCCTAACGATTTGTTAATCGGAGATAAGAAACTTGCAGGTATTTTGGTTGAAGCAACCGATAATGGAGTTGTGATCGGTATCGGGCTAAATGTTGAGATGTCTAAATCTGAATTACCTGTACCTACTGCAACTTCGTTAACGCTAGAAAACTTTGCTGAGTTAAATCGCAATGTGATCCTGCCTAAGGTATTGAATAACCTTGCACTCATCATCGAGCTTTGGGAGAGTGGCTCGAATATTGCGATCGAGCAATACCGCCAAGTTAGTTCTACTTTGGGTCAGGAAGTTCAAGTGCACTTGCCAACTGGTGAAATCCTTAAATCGCGTGCGATGGACGTCAATGAACTGGGAGAACTACAGCTGGCAAGCGGTGCTCGAGTTAACGTAGGCGATGTGATTCACCTACGATAAGCAAGTGAAATCTCCCTTTCCTCGTGTTGGCATAATTGGTGCTGGCCAACTTGGCCGAATGAGCGCAGCACCTGCAACGGCGCTAGGGATCGATCTAGTTCTACTTGCTCAATCTGCTAACGATTCGGGCGCGCAAGTCGCTGAATTTGAAGTGGGTGATTACCGCGATCTAGTTCAAGTTCGCGAATTTGCTAAGAAGTGTGACCTAATTACTTTTGAACATGAGCTGATTCCGATTTCAGTCATTCGAGCATTAGAGATTGAAGGCGTTAAGTTCTATCCAACTTCTGAAAGCTTTATTTTTTCGCAGGATAAAGCTGCAATGCGCGAAAAGTTAGCGAATTACCTAGCCCCTAAATGGCAAGTTGTCACCAAAGCAAATGAAGTTTTGGAATATCCAGTCATCGCTAAGTCAATCTCTGGTGGCTACGATGGCCGCGGCGTCTGGAAAGTTAATTCCGAAAGCGAACTTGCTGTGATCTTGTTGGAAAATCCCAAGCTACTGGTTGAAGAGTTAATTGATTTTGATTTTGAAATTTCGGTAATGGTCGCGCGTTCTCCACATGGACAAGCCGCAACCTGGGCGCCGACTCAAACAGTGCAAAGTGATGGCATTTGCACAATGACGATTGCGCCAGCGCCTAAATTATCCGAGGCACTTGGCCAACAAGCACAACAAATAGCACTAAGTATCGCCGCTGAAATTAAATTAGTTGGTGTGATGGCAGTTGAAATGTTTGTTAAAGGTGATCAGCTATTCATTAACGAGTTAGCAATGCGACCACACAACTCTGGTCACTGGACCATCGACGGATCTGTTACAAGTCAGTTCGAGCAACATTTGCGGGCAATTCTAGATTTGCCGCTAGGGGATACCGCGATGACTGCGCAATATGCTGTGATGGGAAATGTTCTCGGTGGCGACAAGCAAGATATGTATCGTCCTTATCTGCATCTCCTTGCTCGCACCCCAAA
>RFRA01000085.1 GCA_009924725.1 Actinomycetota bacterium | reverse complement strand
GGATATTCGATTCCGCGCCCGAGAAAGAGAATGGTGTCGTTCTTTACAAACTTACGAGTTAACTCACGTAACGGTTCGATTGTTTCCAAGATTTGCTCCACCTTGCCAGGTAGCTCAAGCATCTCGTTATATAGATCGCGTACCTCTTTTTCGGTGAGCTGCTTTCGCACCTGTGCCAGCTTCAGACCAATGAGATAGATAGCAACAATTTGCGTCAGGAAGGCTTTTGTTGATGCAACTGCAATTTCAGGACCTGCGTGGGTATAGAGAACCGCATCTGACTCACGTGGAATTGTTGAGCTATTAGTGTTACAGATTGCTAAGACTCGAGCACCGGCTGCTTTAGCATGACGCAGTGCCATCAAGGTGTCCATGGTTTCGCCAGATTGCGAAATCGCAATGACTAAAGTCTGCGAATCAATAATCGGATCGCGATATCGGTACTCACTTGCGATTTCGACTTCAACGGAAATCTTGGCCCACTTTTCAATCGCATATTTTGCGATCATGCCGGCGTGATAAGCAGTGCCACAAGCAATAACTACAATCTTTTTTAGTGCACGAATTTCTTCATCGCTCATCTTTAACTCATCAAGTTCGATCTGATTATTATCAGTTAACCGGCCAATCAAAGTATCGGCAACTGCTTTTGGTTGCTCGAAGATTTCTTTCAACATGAAGTGGCTAAAGCCACCTTTTTGCGCGGCTTCAGCATCCCAAGTCACTTGGTATTCCCGCGCAGATTGCGTATTGCCATCAAGGTCGGTGATCTCAAAACCAGAAGGTGTAATGACCACAATTTCATCTTGACCTAGTTCAACTGCCCGCTTGGTGTATTCAATGAAAGCTGCCACATCGGAAGCTAAGAAGTATTCGTTTTCGCCGACACCCAATACCAGCGGTGAGTTGCGACGAACGCCGACAATTACGCCGGGGTTATCTGCATGCACTGCGAGCAACGTGAAAGAGCCACGCAAAGTCTTAACTGCTTCACGCATTGCAGCAGGAAGATCATCGTTGAATTCTTTGCGCAGATCACTTAATAAGTGGGCCACAGATTCGGTATCAGTATCAGAGTGAAACTTATGGCCCTTAACCTGTAGCTCTGCCTTTAATTGATTGTAATTTTCGATGATGCCATTGTGAATAACAGCGAGCTTGCCTTCGTTATCTACATGAGGGTGGGCGTTGCTATCTGTCGGTCCGCCATGTGTAGCCCAACGAGTATGACCAATTCCAGAAGTTGCTGAAGGAAGTTGATCGCCAAGTGAACTTTCTAGATTGCCTAACTTGCCGGCGCGCTTTTCAATAAACAATTTGCCACTAGTACCAAGAGCAATACCGGCTGAGTCATAGCCGCGATATTCCAGACGACGCAAGCCTTCAATCAATGGCGTGATTGCCGAGTTAGTACCGGTATATCCCACGATTCCGCACATTAAATTATTTCAATTCAGTTTCGACAACTTGGGCCAGTCTGGTTGCTACATCTTGAGCAACCGCATCGCTCTGCGCTTCAACCATAACGCGCACTAGCGGTTCAGTACCAGAAGCGCGGAGCAATACTCGACCATTTGAACCAAGTTCAGTTTCGGCAGCTTTAACCGCATCGGCAATAACACTTGAAGTTGCTAAGCGTTCTTTAGCCACATTCTTAACATTGATTAATACCTGTGGGAATCGCACCAACACGCGCGAAAGCTCTTGCAGGGTTTGGCCAGAGCGCTTTACTTCGGCCAGTAGTTGAAGCGCAGTAAGTAAGCCATCGCCAGTATTGGCATGATCGCGCATGATTACGTGACCTGATTGCTCGCCACCTAAATTAAAATCTGATTGCAACATTGCTTCAAGCACATAGCGATCGCCCACAGCTGTCGTTACAACTTCAATTCCCGATTCAGCCATGGCATGCATGAAACCAAGATTGCTCATCACGGTTCCCACAATTGTGTTTGCCTTTAATTTCCCTTGCGCCTTAAAGCCTTTAGCCAAAATTGCCATAATTACATCGCCATCAACTTCAGCACCAGTGGCATCAATAGCTAAGCAACGGTCGGCATCGCCATCGTGGGCAATACCAACATCGGCGCCATTCTTAAGAACAGCGTTACGCAAGTAATCTAGATGTGTTGAACCAACGCCATCATTAATGTTCCAGCCATCGGGGATATTGGCGATGGCAATAACTTCAGCGCCCGCGCGGGTTAGTGCAACAGGAGCAGTAAAAGATGAAGCACCATTTGCGCAATCGACCACAATTTTTAGGCCCGAGAGCGAAATATCAATAGTTGAAAGCAAATGTTCGATGTAGTTATTAACTAATTGATCATCATTAATTACGCGTCCAACAGCGGCGCCAGTTGGACGTTGCCATGGTTCGCCAATGCGGGCCTCCACAAGGGCTTCGACATCATCGGCTAATTTTTCGCCACCGCGTTGAAATAACTTAATGCCGTTATCTGGCATTGGATTATGCGATGCGCTGATCATTACGCCTAGATCTGCGCCAGTAGTTGCAACTAAGTAAGCAACTGCTGGAGTTGGCACAATACCGACGCGATAAACATCAACACCGGCACTGGTTAAACCAGCAACAACTGCAGCTTCCAGAAATTCGCCGGATGCACGTGAATCTTGTCCAACAATTGCGCGCGGGCGATCGTTTGAATTTTCTACGAGAATATGTGCAGCAGCTACAGCTACATCAAGGGCTAATTCAGCAGTTAGATCAACGTTTGCTAAACCACGAATGCCGTCGGTTCCAAAGAGTGACAAAAAGTCCTCCTCCTGCCGAGATAGCTACCGAGTAAATCGGTGAAAGTGTATTAGCGCTTGCTGTATTGAGAACGCTTACGAGCCTTCTTTAGGCCGTACTTCTTACGTTCAATAACACGAGCATCGCGCTTGAGGAAACCAGCTTTTTTAAGAGCTGGGCGGTTAGCCTCAACATCGATCTCGTTTAGCGCGCGGGCAACACCAAGACGTAGTGCGCCAGCTTGACCTGAAACTCCACCACCATTGATGCGAGCAACAACGTCGTAACCATTTTCAGCACCAACTGTGCGGAAAGGTTCGGAAACTAATTGTTGGTGAACTTTATTTGGGAAGTAATTCTCAAGAGTCTTACCGTTAACGATCCACTTGCCGGAACCAGGAACTAAGCGAACACGAGCAACAGCTTCCTTGCGACGACCTGTGCCGCCACCTGGAGCTTTAATTGCTGGGCGGTTAGTCGCTGCAGCTGGAGATGATGATGAGTAAGAAGTTAGCTCTTGTGCTTCATCAAGTTCGATAGTTGTATTTTCAGACATGTATTTTCTATTCCCTTTTTCTATCGATTACTTAATGATCTGTGAAACTTGCTCGAAAACATATGGAGTTGGAGCTTGTGCAGCATGTGGGTGATTTGGACCCGCATAAACTTTTAGCTTTGATGCAATGTCGCGGCCAAGACGGTTCTTAGGAATCATTCCCTTGATCGCCTTTTCAACTGCACGAGTTGGGTGCTTCTCCATCAAGTCGCCGTAAACGGTTGAAGTTAAACCGCCTGGGAAACCTGAGTGGTGGTGTGCAAACTTTTGGGTGGTCTTTGAACCAGATAGCGCAACTTTTTCCGCGTTGATAACAATTACAAAGTCACCCATGTCCATGTGAGGAGCAAATGTAGCTTTGTGCTTTCCGCGTAGAAGTGCAGCAGCATGAGTTGCCAAGCGACCCAATACAACATCTTGGGCGTCGATGACATGCCACTTTCGCACTACATCGCCAGGCTTTGGACTATATGTACGCACGCTATTGCCTACCTTCTTTTGGTTCTTAGTTGATAATTAGAAAGTCCACCTCGCGGCGGGCTTGATCTAGAGGGGTAAGGCTACCGTCACGCTTGCGCTGGGTCAAAATGAGCGCTAGCTACACGCTCCGATCCTCATGGATCGGAAAGTCAGTGATCGGCTAGTGATCAAATACGGGCTCGGGACTCTCGTATACCCGACCATTTGCTCCGAATACCAGGAATCGTGTGAAGCCTCTCGTGAACCAACGATCGTGGGTCACAGCCATGACCGTGCCTTCGTAGCGATTAAGGGCTGCTTCCAAACTTTCCGCCGATACTAAATCGAGGTTGTCAGTTGGCTCATCAAGTAGCAGCGCTGTTGAGCCCATTAGCTCAAGTAATAGAACTTGGAAGCGCGCTTGTTGCCCACCTGAAAGGGATGAGAATTTTTGTTCAGCTTGGCCATCAATTTCATACTTTCGCAGCACGCTTTTAGCCGGTCCTAATTGCAGTGAATGTTCTTGCCAAAGAATTTCCAGCAAAGTTTTACTTTCAAATTCTGGATGTGCGTGAGTTTGCGCAAAGTAGCCAACATCAACGCGTGCGCCAAGTTTCCAGTTGCCGGTGTATTTAACGGTCTCATCGCCAGAAATCATGCGCAGGAAGTGTGACTTGCCGGTGCCGTTCTTTCCCAACACAGCGACGCGGTCACCAAAGAAAACTTCGAAATTAAATGGCTCAGTTAAGTTATCTAGCGCTAAATTTTCAAAAGTTAATGCCCGCAAACCAGTGCGACCACCACGTAATCCAACTTTCACATCTTGTTCAATTGGTGGCGCTTCCGGCGCACCAGCTTCTTCGAACTTACGCAGGCGAGTTTGCATCGCATGATATTTATTTGCCATATCAGGGCTTATCGCTGCTTGCACTTGCAGCGTTCGAACTAAATCTTTTAGTCGTTGATGTTCTTGTTGCCAGCGCAGCAATACTTCAGCAAAGCGCTTATTGCGAGCAACGCGTGCTTCATGCCAAGTAGAGAATTTTCCACCATGTACCCAAGTGGTATTACCACTAACGCCTTGCTCTAACGTCACAATACGATTTGCTACGTTATCTAATAGCTCGCGATCGTGGCTCACAAATAAAACAGCTACATCGTCAAATGATTTGCCAAGCGCTTCAGTACAGCAAACATCCCAAATAACTTCGAAGTCATATCCCCCGGCATCGCCCCAATCAATAATTG
>RFRA01000084.1 GCA_009924725.1 Actinomycetota bacterium | reverse complement strand
AGATTGGACGAAAGATAACGTCGGCAAATTTAGCCGATGTCTTTAGCATGGGCGCCAAGCCAACTTTCTTAGTTGTCGCTGTATCGCTAACTGGAAATGAAGATCTGGAATGGATTAAGAACTTAGCTAAAGGAATTGCATTCGAAGCGAGCTTAGTAGGCGCTGCAGTAGTTGGAGGAGATCTAGCAAAAGGCGCAACTGTCACGATTGCAATTACCGCACTCGGTGAAGTTGTAAATCCAATTTTGCGCAGTGGCGCAAAAGTAGGCGATCAGATTTATCTATCTAACTTGCCGGGTTGGTCTCGTGCCGGGTTAGCAATTCTTGAAAAAGGTTTACCGATTGAAACAGAATCCGCTAAGCGTGCAGTCGCTGCATTCCGGGCACCAACTCTTGATTACGCTTACGCCGCAAATCTGGTTAAAGCTACGGCGATGAGTGATGTCAGCGATTCGTTAATGGCACAAGCCGAACAAATGGCGGCAGCTTCACGCGTTAAGTTCAATCTGGGTTTCAATCTTTTTCAGGCAGCAGCAGACTTTTCAGAGTTACAAACTTTAAGTGAAGAGCTAAATATTTCTATGGCGGACTTAATTTTAGGCGGTGGCGAAGATCATGTATTTCTGGCAACCGGTAAAGATTTACCAGGGTTGCGCATCGGTCATGTCAGCGCCGGCAGTGGCTTGATTGTGTCGGGAAATGAAAAAGCGCCAGATACCTGGCGCCATTTCGATTAAAAAGTTAAGTTAGCGAGTTACTTTGCCGGCCTTAAGGCAAGAGGTACATACGTTCTGACGCTTAGTTGCGCCCGCTACTAGGGTGCGTACGCGCTGAATATTTGGATTCCAGCGGCGACGAGTCTTTACCTGTGAGTGTGAAACCTTGTTACCAAAGCTTGGGCCTTTGCCACAGATATCGCAGTTTGCTGCCATCGTCGTGCTCCTTATTTACTAATAAATGGGTAATGCGCCAAAACAGAGTTGCTGCTTCAGGCAGGGGCCAAGGTTACCTTGCCACCCCCACTAAAGGCGAATCACGCTCACAAAAAGGCAAGTCACAGCGAAAAAGCGAGAGAATACGACGGTGGCTGGACTAGAGAATAAAGCGCGAGATGTGATCGGAGATCGCACCGCAAAAGTCCTGACCGATAATTTTGGAATCATCAGCATCGATGATCTGCTTCGCCATTACCCACGTCGCTACGTGGTGCGCGGCGAGCTCACCGATATTGCCCTGTTAAATGCCGGCGATGAGGTCACCATCTTGGCTGAAGTGCTTTCTGCGAGCAATCGGCCAATGCGTGGTCGTAAAGGTGGAATTCTCGAGGTAATCGTTACCGATGGCAGCGCCAAACTCTCGCTAACTTTTTTTAACCAAGCATGGCGCGAGAAAGAGTTAAAGCCAGGTCGACAAGGTTTATTCGCGGGCAAGATCGGCGTCTTTAACGGCAAGCGCCAGTTAACGCATCCAGATTACGAGATGGTGCCAGATGGCAGCGATGTTGATGATGCAGTCGCACAATTCGCCGGAAAGTTTCTCCCGATTTATTCGGCCACTGCAAAGTTACCTTCTTGGAAAATTGCGAAATGCATAGAGCTTGCGATTGATTCACTAGATGAAGTGCCTGATCCGCTTCCAAATTATTTGCGCGAACGCATGGGTTACCCAACGCTGCGCGAGGCGCTAATTAACCTGCATAAGCCAACCGATTTGGATTTAGCTGATTTAGCACGCGAACGATTAACTTTTGATGAAGCATTCTTGCTGCAGTTATTACTGGTTAAGCGTCGTGCTGCAGCGCGGGCACTAATCGCAACTGCGCGTCCAATTCGTACCGGTGGACTACTTGAGTCATTCGATGAGTCGCTGCCTTTCAAATTAACTGGTGGCCAGTTAGCTGTGGCCAAAGAGATTGAAGAAGATTTAGCTACTGGGCACCCAATGCATCGCTTGCTACAAGGTGAAGTTGGTTCCGGTAAAACCATTGTCGCCCTTCGAGCCATGTTGGCAGTTGTTGATAGTGGGGGACAGGCAGCACTTCTTGCACCGACTGAAGTCTTAGCAGCGCAACATTTACGAACCATCGAAAAGTTATTAGGTCCGTTAGCACTCGGTGGCCAATTAGGAAGCGCCGAAAATGCGACGCAAATAACTCTAATAACTGGTTCGCAAAGCGCTGCAGCTCGTAAGGAAGCGCTTGCGCTAGCAGCGTCAGGGGATGCTGGAATTGTGATTGGAACGCACGCTTTACTGAGCCAAGCGGTGCAGTTCAATGACCTTGGTTTAATTGTGGTTGATGAGCAACATCGCTTCGGTGTTGAGCAACGCGATGCGCTGAAAACAAAAGCTAAATTGCCGCCACATTTATTGGTAATGACTGCGACGCCAATTCCACGAACTGTGGCAATGACTGTGTTCGGCGACTTAGATGTTTCAACGCTGCGCGAATTACCGCTAGGCAGATCACCAATTTCCACGCACGTGATTCCAGTTTTAGAAAAGCCAACACATCTTGAACGGGCTTGGTCTCGGATTAAAGAGGATGTAGCAAAAGGTCATCAGGCTTACATAGTTGCACCACGCATAAGTGCCGGTACGCCGGAAGATGCTGATTTAGATTTTCTATATGGCGAAGAGAGCAAGAGCATGGCAAGTGTTGAAGAGCTTGCACCTGAACTTCATGGCGGCGCACTAAAAGGGCTGAAATTAGCCCCACTGCATGGTCGCCAAACTAGTGAACTCAAAGATGCCACTATGAAAGCCTTTGCTGCAGGTGAAATTGATGTTCTGGTCTCAACAACAGTAATTGAAGTTGGCGTTGACGTGCCAAATGCCACGGTCATGGTGATTATGGATGCTGATCGATTTGGTGTTTCTCAGTTGCATCAATTACGTGGTCGAATTGGCCGCGGAAGTGCACCAGGTTTATGTCTACTGGTAACTGGCGCTGAACCAGAAACTCCAGCGCGGGTACGTCTAGATGCGGTTGCGGCGACACAAGATGGCTTTGAACTATCTCGAATTGACCTTGAACAACGTCGCGAAGGCGATGTCATGGGTGCCTCACAGTCAGGTGCTAAATCCAAGTTACGACTGCTTCGAGTATTACGTGATGAAGCCATGATTGAAAGTGCTCGCGATGAAGCAACTGCCTTGATCGAACAAGATCCAGCTTTGAGTTATGAAAGTGAATTAGCTAAAGCGCTAGCTCAATTAGAATCAGATACTGCTAGTGAATTCATTGATCGGGGATAGTGCGAAATGCGAATAATTGCGGGCGTTGCGAAGGGGAGGCCCTTGGGCAGTGTTGCAGATGCAACCAGGCCAACTTCAGATCGGGCTCGTGAAGCAATTTTTTCATCTCTAACTTCTGAGTTCGGTGAATTTGTCGGACTAAATTTCCTAGATCTATTTGCTGGAAGTGGCGCTATTGGCTTAGAGGCACAATCAAGGGGCGCATCAATAGTGCACGCAGTAGAGAAAGATTTTGGTGCACAACAAACAATTAATGCCAATACTGAAATTGTGGCTGCGGCGAAACCAGCCGGAAAATTCCAACTTTTTACCATGAGTGCTGAGCAGTTCGTAAAGTCACCAGCTAAAGTTAAATATGAAATTGTTTACATAGACCCACCTTATGATTATTCAAATAGCGATCTTGAAGAAGTGCTAAGCAATTTACATCTTGGTGAGTTCTTAAGTGATGACGCACTTATCGCAGTTGAACGAACTAGCCGATCAAAGGAGCCAATCTGGCCGATCGGATATGAACTGGCGCGCATCAAAAATTACGGTCAGGCCACTATTTATTATTTAAATCACGCGTGAAGATGGCTTACTTCGCAATACCTTGCTAGCGTTTACCTCATGAAACGCGCCGTATGCCCAGGATCATTTGATCCGATCACGTATGGACATCTCGACATTATCGAACGTGCTAGCGCACAGTTCGATGAAGTAATTGTCGCAGTTGGAAATAATCGGAGTAAAGAGGGCTATTTTACGGTTGAAGAGCGCATGGCCATGATCGCCGAAACAACTGCCAAATTTGGCAATGTAAAAGTTGATTCTTGGAAAGGTTTACTTGGCGAGTATTGCAAGGCAAATAATATTGATGTGATCATTAAGGGCTTACGAGCGATGTCAGATTTCGATTACGAGTTACAGATGGCTCAAGTAAATTGGCAAGGTTCTGGGGTAGAGTCAATGTTTATGGCAACTTCGCCAGCTCACTCATTCTTATCATCTTCGTTGATCAAAGAGTTAGCTCACTACAACGGTGATGTATCGAGCATGGTTCCACCAGTTGTGAATGCGGCCCTAAAGGCCCGGGAAGCAGGAAAGTAACTATGGAGTCACTAGAGAATTTAAATGTAGCCATCCAGCAAGTTGAAGATGCTCGTGGTGTTCCACTTTCAGCTTCCTTCGTTCTTCATCGTGGTGAATTCCTTGAACTACTTGATCAAATTAGAGATGGCTTGCCTAAGGATCTTGAGTATGCACAGCAAATAATTGCGCAACGTGATCAGATCATTGAAGAAGGCCACCAAAATGCTGAAGCACTTGTTGCTAGTGCTCGCGAAGAAATGGCACAGATGATTGAGCAAACTGCAATTGTTAAAGCTGCGCGCGAAGAATCAAAGCGCATTTTGGCGCAGGGCCGCGAAGCAGCTGAAGATGAGCGCGCTGAAGTTGAGAAATATATTGATTCTCGTCTTGCGACTCTAGAAGTTATTTTGACCAAGACGATGGACGCTGTTACTCGTGGCCGCGAAAAGCTAGCTGGCGCTGATGAACGCGATGTTCTTTCACAACTCGCTGACGAAAAATAATTAAGAGCGGTTAACTAAGTGATGTCATTTCCAGGGCGGGTTTACGAGTTAAATACCTACGAGCTGCCGCGTCGTGCTGGCGAAATGAAGGAATACACCTTAGATCTGGAAATTCTTGAGCGCGTTGGTGTTGAGCTAATGGCAGTTCCTGTCGGTGAAGTTATCGAACTTGATCTGCGCCTGGAATCAGTTACCGAAGGAATTCTTGCTACGGGGCAGATCTATGCAGTTGCCAAAGGTGAGTGCATTCGTTGTTTAGACCC
>RFRA01000083.1 GCA_009924725.1 Actinomycetota bacterium | reverse complement strand
GGTTACTTTTGCAACGATGTTTAAGAAAGTTAACACAGTAAATTATCCAGAGGTTAAAGAACCAACTGCTGAGCGTTTTCATGGTCGCCATCAACTTAACCGTTATGAAGACGGGTTAGAGAAGTGCATCGGTTGCGAACTTTGTGCATGGGCATGCCCAGCAGATGCGATTTATGTTGAAGGTGCTGCTAACACTGATGAACATCGCATGTCTCCAGGAGAGCGTTACGGTCGGGTTTATCAGATTAATTATTTGCGCTGTATTTTCTGCGGTCTCTGCATCGAAGCTTGTCCAACTCGGGCATTGACCATGACTAATGAATACGAATTAGCTGATGAAACTCGCGCAAAGCTAATTTTTGAAAAAGATGATTTGTTGGCACCACTACGTGCTGGCATGTTGATGCCACCGCATCCAATGTATCCAAATACTACTGATACTAATTATTACAAGAACGAGATCAAGGGTTCACATCCGTCACAGGAGGTCAGCAATTGATTAACTACGCACTTGAGTTGGGGCAAACTGCTAAACCTGAAGCAGTTCTCTTCTACATCTTGGCACCTTTGACCGTAGCTGCTGCAATTGGCATGTTGGTTGTTAAGAAAGCAGTGCACTCTGCGATTTTGTTGGCTTGGGTAATGGTCACTTTGGCTATCTTCTACATAGCCCAGGATGCTGCTTTTCTAGGCATTGTCCAGATCGTCGTTTACACCGGCGCTGTAATGATGCTCTTCCTATTCATTTTGATGTTAGTTGGCGTTGATTCATCTGAATCACTAACTGAAACCATTAAGGGTTTACGTTGGATTGCAATTACTGCCTCCGTTGGCTTTGGCGGGCTACTAATTTCGCTGCTGGGCCGTGCCTCATTAGGTCGCACAACTACTGGTTTAGTTGATGCTAACTCGAATGGAAATGTTGAAGGCTTGGCGCAATTAATTTTTAGTGACTATGTCTGGCCCTTTGAAGTTATTTCAGCACTTCTAATTACCGCAGCCGTTGGCGCTATGGTCTTGGCACATCACGAGCGCACCGTAAAGCGGGTTTCTCAACGCGAACAATCACAAGCGCGCTTCCGTTCTGGTTCATTAGCAGCAGCTGCCGGTTTGCCTGGCCCTGGCGTATTCGCATTACACAATGCCGTAGATGTTCCAGCGCTATTGCCAGATGGAACACCAGCGCCAACTTCAATCTCGGCGACTTTGAAAGCTCGTGGCGACATGTTGGATTCAGCGCAATATCAATTAGATAACAATGACAATGCTGCGGAGGATAAGTAATGAATTCCGCTAATTATTTGTATCTATCAGCGCTCCTTTTCACAATTGGTGCCGTGGGTGTTGTAATCCGCCGCAATGCAATTGTGGTGTTCATGTGCGTTGAACTAATGCTTAACGCAGCCAACTTATCTTTTGTAACTTTTTCACGGATCAATGGCAACTTAGATGGTCAAGTTGTGGCTTTCTTCACCATGGTTGTAGCAGCGTGTGAAGTTGTAGTTGGTCTCGCAATTATCGTGACTATTTACCGTTCCCGTCGATCAGCATCAGTTGATGATGCCAACTTGTTGAAGCGATAACGCCAATGACTTCAAACCTAATCGTTTATTTAATTGCGATTCCCTTAATTAGCTCTGCTGTGCTTTTGCTAAGTGGCCGAAAAGCCAATAAATGGGGGCATTTACTCGGCACTTTGGCCTCGGCTAGCTCGTTTGGTATCGGCGCTTATCTATTCACTCAGATGTTGGCTCAACCGACAGAAGAGCGCGCGCTGACTCAGAAACTCTTTTCATGGATCAGCGTTGGGTCATTTAACGTTGATGCTTCCTTGTTGCTTGACCAACTTTCAGTTTGCTTCGTCCTCTTAATTACTGGCGTCGGCACTTTGATTCATATTTATTCAATCTCATATATGTCTCATGACCTCGATCGTCGCCGCTTCTTTGCCTACTTGAATCTATTTATAGCTGCGATGTTGCTTCTTGTGCTCGGTGATTCTTACTTAAATCTCTACGTTGGCTGGGAAGGCGTTGGTTTAGCTTCCTATTTGTTAATTGGTTTCTGGAATCAAAAGCCAACTTATGCAACAGCGGCTAAGAAAGCCTTCGTTATGAACCGTGTTGGTGACTTAGGTCTATCCCTTGCGATCATGATTGCTTTCGCTTCAATGGGTACAGTTTCATTTGCAGGTATTGAAGAAGCTGCACCTAAAGCATCGACTACAACTTTGACTGCGATTGGCATCATGTTGTTAATTGCAGCTGCAGGTAAATCAGCGCAGTTCCCGTTGCAGGCTTGGCTCGGCGATGCGATGGCTGGCCCGACTCCGGTATCGGCTCTGATCCACGCAGCGACCATGGTTACCGCTGGCGTTTATTTGATTACTCGCTCAAACTTTATTTTTGATGCAGCGCCAACGGCTCAACTTCTAGTAGTTATCGTGGGCGCGATTACGTTGCTATTCGGCGCAATTGTCGGTACTGCTAAAGATGACATTAAAAAAGCGCTAGCTGCCTCGACTATGTCGCAGATCGGTTACATGATCCTGGCTACTGGTTTAGGCCCAGTTGGTTATGCCTTTGCGATCATGCACCTTTTAACTCACGGTTTCTTCAAAGCTGGCATGTTCCTTGGTGCCGGCTCAGTTATGCATGGCATGAATGATGAAGTAAATATGCGTAAATATGGCGCTTTACGTAAGTTCATGCCAATTACCTTTATTACCTTTGGTCTGGGCTACTTAGCCATTATCGGCGTTCCACCATTTGCTGGTTTCTACTCCAAAGACATGATTATCGAAACTGCGCTTAATGCTGGCGGAATAAAAGGAATTCTCCTTGGCTCTGCCGCTCTTTTCGGCGCCGGTCTTACAGCTTTCTATATGACTCGCGTAATGATTCTTACTTTCTCTGGCACGAAGCGTTGGGATGATGATGCGCATCCACATGAATCACCAATTTTAATGTGGCTACCGATGGCAATTTTGGCTATAGGTTCGGTCGCATCTGGATTCCTATTTACTCGCGGTGACGCACTTGTTAATTGGCTAGAACCAGTTGTTGCACCACATGAACATGGCGAGCATTCCGAACTGCTTCCACCGATCGTAGTTTCTGGCATTGCGCTCACCATTGTTCTGATCGGAATTTTAATTGCAGTCATGATGTACGTACGTCGTCCGGTTGAAGATGTGGCACCTGAAAATGTTTCAGCGCTCACAAAAATCGTTCGCCAAGACTTGCTACAAGATGTTGCTAATGAAACGATTTTTATGCGTCCTGGTCAGGGACTTACTAAGGCATTAGTTGCAGTTGATGAAAAAGTTATCGACGGCGCGGTTCATGGCATCGGTGCGATGGCAATTGGCTCAGGCTCCGAACTACGCAAGAGTCAAACTGGTTATGTCCGAAGTTATTCAGCGCTAATTCTGGTTGGCGCTGCCGCCATCGTGCTTGGAATCTGGGTGATTACACAATGACCATTAATTGGATTTCATTGACGGCGCTGCTGCCACTAATTGGCGCAGTGTTACTGGCAACTTTGCCGAAGAGTGCCGAATTGCGGGCTAAACAATTCGCATTTGGCACCACTTTGGTAACTGCTGCTTGCGCTATTGCGATGGCCGTTCAATTCCAGCGCGATAACACCGATCTCCAATTCGTCGAGGTTCGTAGCTGGATCCCTTCATTTGGCATTAATTACGCTGTGGGTATTGATGGAATCGCACTAGTACTGATTTTGATGTCAGTTATCTTGGCGCCAATCGTAGTTTTGGCGGGCTGGAATGAAGCTCAAGGCGGTCGATGGAGCGTTAAGACTTTCTATATTTTGATCCTGGTTCTAGAGACCATGATGATCGGCGTCTTTAGCGCGACCGATGTATTCCTCTTCTATGTGATTTTCGAAGCGATGTTAGTTCCGGTTTATTTCTTAATTGGCGGATACGGAACCGGCGCGCGATCAGCAGCGGCAGTTAAATTCTTGCTTTACAGCCTTTTCGGCGGACTATTGATGCTCGCTTCAATCATTGCGCTTTATGTAATGTCTGGCGATCAAGGCGGTCATACTTTTGACCTTGCTAAATTAGCAAATCTGCAGATGAGTTCGACAACGCAGAACTTCTTATTCCTCGGTTTCTTCATTGCGTTTGCCATAAAAGCGCCGCTCTGGCCATTCCATACTTGGTTACCAGATGCAGCTCAATCAGCAACACCAGGAACTTCAGTTCTTTTGCTAGGCGTGCTCGATAAAGTTGGTACGTTCGGAATGATTCGTTACTGCTTAACGCTTTTCCCAGAGGCCAGTAAAACTTTCACGCCAGTAATTATTGTTCTCGCTGTTATTTCAATTATTTACGGCGCTATCTTGGCGATCGGCCAGAAAGATCTAAAACGCTTAATTGCATTTACTTCGATCTCACACTTTGGTTTCATCACGATGGGAATCTTTGCGATGACTTCGCAGAGCCAATCAGGTGCGACTCTTTATATGTTCAATCACGGTTTCTCCACCGCCGCGTTATTTATCGTAGGTGGCTGGATGATCGCGCGTCGTGGTTCATCTACCATTTCTGATTTCGGTGGGCTACAACGCGTAACTCCAGTGATGGCTTGGTGCTTCTTCTTAGCGGGCATGTCCAGCTTGGCACTGCCTGGCTTATCTAGCTTTGTAAGCGAATTCTTAGTGCTGGTAGGCACTTATACGCGTTATCCCGTGGCGGCAATCATTGCAACTGTCGGCATTATCTTGGCCGCGCTCTACATTTTGATCCCAGTTCAACGAGCACTTCATGGCCCAACCACTCCAGGTAATGAGAATTTACCTGACCTAAATCTGCGTGAGAAGTTAGCAATTGCGCCAGTTCTGGCCGCGATCATCGCACTTGGTTTTTATCCGTCCCCATTGCTTAATGTGATTAATCCAGCCTCGGTGCACGTTAATTCGCAATTAGGTTTCACCGATCCAGTACCGACAGTTGAGGGTAAATAACATGATCTTTAACTCACCAACACTTTCGTACTCACTGCTTGCTCCAATTTTGATTATTTTGGCTGGCGCACTAATCGGCGTCTTAATCGAAGCATTCGTTGGCAAAGCTATTCGACCAATTGCACAATTAAGCG
>RFRA01000082.1 GCA_009924725.1 Actinomycetota bacterium | reverse complement strand
GGGCGTCTACCGGTCACACTAACTCGAATCGAGTCATACCTAAGAAAGGTTGCAGTGCGGCTGGCACATTTACAGTTCCATCAGAGTTCTGATGATTTTCCAGAATCGCCACAATCATGCGCGGGATAGCAACTAAAGTGCCATTTAGTGTGGCTACTGCTGAAGTTTTATCGCCTTCTTTAAAGCGAATATTTAAGCGGCGAGCTTGAAACTCGGTGCAATTAGAAGTACTGGTTACTTCGCGATAAGCCTGCTGGGTTGGGATCCAGGCTTCAATATCAAACTTGCGAGTTGCACTTGAACCAAGATCTCCTGATGCAACATCAATTACCCGGTAAGGAATCTCCATTGCATTTAGGAAATCTTTCTCCCATTGCAACAGTTTTTGGTGTTCCGCAACCGCTTGATCAGGGTGGCAGAAACTAAACATTTCAACTTTATCGAATTGGTGGACTCTAATAATTCCGCGCGTATCTTTGCCATAAGTACCGGCTTCGCGACGAAAACAAGTGCTGTAACCGGCATAGCGCATTGGTAATTTTTCAGCTGGCAAAATTTCATCCATATGGAAAGCGGCAAGTGGCACTTCGCTAGTACCAACTAAGTACTGACCATCTTTTTCTAAGTGATAAACATTCTCGGCAGCTTGTCCTAGAAATCCGGTGCCTTCCATTGCGGCTGGATTAACTAGCACTGGTGGTATTACTGGAGTGAAGCCGGCTTTAACTGCACTACTAATTGCATAGTTAACGAGAGCGAATTCAAGTAGCGCGCCAACGCCAGTTAAATAATAAGAACGAGAACCTGAAACTTTTGCACCGCGTTCGGTATCAATTGCACCAAGTAGTTTTCCTAATTCAACGTGATCTTTTGGTTCGAACTCGGTAAATTCACGCGGGGTTCCAACGTGTTCAATAATTACAAAATCTGCTTCGCCGCCAATTGGTGCTGCCGGGTCTAGAACGTTGGAAAGTTTTAGCGCTTCGGCATTTGCTTCAGCTTCTACTTCGGCTCGCTTGCTATCGGCAGCTTTAACTTTGTTAGCTAAACCTTTAGCATTTTCAAGTAAGGCAGTTTTTTCATCGCCTTTAGCGCCACCAACTGCTTTAGAAAGCGTGTTCTGCTCAGCGCGTAACGCTTCAAATTCATTAATTGCAGCGCGACGCTTTTCATCGAGCGCTAATACTTGATCAACAATGCTGGCATCTTCGCCACGACCAGTTTGAGAGGCACGGATTAAATCTGGGTTCTCGCGTAGTAATTTGATATCAATCATTTACTTTCCTCTCGCGGGTATGAACCTAGGAATCTTATTTCCTCACAGATCTCGCGCAGGCGAGCGACTGCTTGGCCTACGTTAGCGTCGTTGATATGCCCTTCGGCATCAACAATAAAGTGGTAATCGCCTAACTCTTTACCTGTTGGTCGGCTTTGAATGAAAGTTAGGTTGACGTTACGGGTGGCGAATTCAGTCAAAATCTCTAATAGCGCACCTGCATGGTCAGTACCAATGAAAATTGCCATAGAAGTTCGATCATGCCCGGTGGCTTTAGTTAGCTCGCCAGGTTTAGAAACTAATACGAAACGTGTAACTGCCCCATTGTTATCGCCAATGTTTTCAGCCACGATTTCTAAACCGTAGTGATCGGCAGCAACAGCTGATGCAATTGCGGCATCGAACTCACCGCGGTTAAGTGCCTCTGCTGCTGCGGCTGTTGAATTTGTAGCAACGACTTCGGCATGCGGATAGTTGGTCGCAATATAGGTACGACATTGCGCCTCGGCATGCGGGTGGGTAGCTATTCGCTTAATCTCTTTGGTTCCTGGTTTGGCCATGAATGCAAATGAAACTGGCAGAGTAACTTCGCCAGCGATTACCAGTGGGTCACCAGTTGCTAATTCATCTAGTGTGCGGGCAACAACACCTTCGACTGAATTTTCAATAGGTACTAACGCAAACTCAGCTTCGCCTTTACGAACTGCATTTAAAGCTGCGGTGACGTTGGCGTACGGCACAAGTTGGTCAGAAGTGCTGGTAATTTTTTTGAGTGCCGCCTCTGTAAAGGTCGCTACTGGACCGAGATAGGCATATGTGCTCACTGGTTAAGGATACCCGAGCTCACTTACTGCTCGCGCCGGCATATCTGTAATTACAACGTCAACACCTAGCTGGGCACATAGTTTTAGATCAATTACTTCGTTTACCGTCCAAACAAAAACCCGTTTTCCTTCACTTTTATATTTAGCCACTATCTCGGGGTGATTTCTGACTTCTTCGATGCTTGGTGCAAAAGATTTAGCTGATGAGAAACGATTCATGATCGGGGCGTTTAGCGCATTGACTAACGCGACTGTCTCAATTCCAGTTTCGAAATGTTTAAATTTCTCTATCGCTAACCAACTGAAGCTAAGGAGTGAGATATCTAAATCTTTATAAGGTTTTACGAGTTCAAAAATTTTGTTTTCTACCTCATTACCGGATGGAACCGGATGCTTTGTCTCAAGCGCCAAAGATTTATTGTGCTCACGGGCGATTTCTAGGAGTTCGGTTAATAGCATTAAATCTGGATAAATTTCTTTTAGCTCTGAGTATTCAGTGTGAGCCACTACCGCTTTATGGTTAGCCATTCGCAACATATTTGAATCGTGCCAAATTACAACTTGTTTATCTTTGGTCAGTCTTAAGTCACATTCAAAACCATCGGCGCCATCGGCGATCGCCGCCATAAATGCAGCGCGGGTATTTTCAGGATGATCAAAGGAAGATCCACGATGCCCGTAAATGAGTGGTCTAGGCATTGCTCACTTGCCTATCAGCGTTAGGCTAGGCAATATGAGCAACATGAGCCAACCGGTATTCGCACTTGCTGCGCGTTCGGCTATTGGCCTGCGCCGTTCTGGTAACGAAGACTCTGCGATCACATCTGCAAACTTAATCGCTGTGGCCGATGGAATGGGTGGACACGCTGGCGGTGAAGTCGCATCTGCTATTGCAATTAAAGAGTTAACGAAGTTAATCCCAATTTCACAAAGTATTCATATCGATGCCGACTCGATGGAGGATTTGTTGGCACAGGCAATGGTAGATATTGATTTAGAGATTGCTCGCGTTGCAAGTGAGGATCCCGAACTTCGTGGAATGGGAACCACTTTGACTGCCTTGTTGTTGCACGAAGATCGTATTGCGCTAATGCATATTGGTGATTCGCGCGCATATCGTTTGCGCGATGGTGAGTTAGAACAACTAAGTCTTGATCACACCGTGCTTCAGGAATTAATTGATCAAGGAAAGTTAACAATTGCCGAAGCCAATGATCATCCACAGCGTTCTTTGCTTACTCAAGTATTAATGGGTTCTGGAAATCTTGACCCAGTATTGGTGGTTTATGAACGTAAAGCCGGTGACCGTTACTTACTTTGTAGTGATGGGCTGAGTAGTGTGCTTTCTAATAAGGAAATTAAATCGTTGCTGAAGAAAAACAAGCGCGAAGATGCGGTTGCAGCTTTAGTTGATGCCACATACGTAAACGATGCCCCCGATAACGTCACAGTAATCGTCGCCGATATTGCCACAGATTTAACGGTTGAAACTGAGCTACATGGGGCCAGTAAATGAACCAACTATTAGGTGGTCGCTACCGACTAGGCGACATGATCGGTACTGGCGGAATGGCTGATGTTTTTGAAGCTAAAGATGAACGTTTGTCCCGAAAAGTTGCCGTAAAAATTCTCCGATCTGATTTAGCTAAAGATCCCTCGTTTGTGACTAGATTCCGGAAAGAAGCTTTGGCTGCTGCGGGCTTAAATCATCCGGGAATTGTTGCAGTTTATGACTCTGGTGAAGATCCAGCTCCTTACATTGTGATGGAGTTAGTGTCCGGAAAAACTTTGCGCGAGATTATTCGGACCGGTGAACGTTTACCTCTTGATCGTGCATTAGAAATAGGCGAAGGAATTTTGGCAGCACTGGATTATTCGCATGAACGCGGTATTGTCCATCGAGATATAAAACCAGCAAACGTAATGATCACCGATAAAGGTGATGTCAAAGTTATGGATTTTGGTATCGCGCGCGCACTCGATGATTTAGCCGCAACTCTTACCAATACTTGGAATGTGGTTGGTACTGCTCAATATCTTTCACCTGAACAAGCAGTTGGCGAAGTTGCAGATGCCAGAAGTGATATTTATTCTGCCGGTTGTTTGTTATATGAAGTAATTACTGGTCAGCCACCATTTACTGGTGATACGCCGGTATCAATTGCCTACCAACATGTATCAGGCGAATTTCCATTACCAAGTTCGGTATTGCCTGGCTTACCCGAAGGCATCGATGTAATGCTTTCAGTTGCGTTAGCTAAGCGCCCGGTAGATCGTTATCAAAGCGCTGGATTAATGCTTGATGATTTATTTCGTATTCATAGTGGTCAAGTTGTTAAAGCCAAAGTCGCTCGCAAGCCGATTACTCGTAAAAATTTAGTAATTGGCTTATTTGGTTTGTTGATTTTAAGTGGTGCTGCTTTATTTGGATTAAATTTATCTAACACCAGCACAACTAACGGGCCCTCTAATTCGGTACCAAATGTAATTGGATTAACTGAAGCCGAGGCAAAAGCGCAGCTTGGTGATTATGTGGTTACTGTGCAGCGCGCACACGACCCGCAGATTCCAGTCGACCGAGTTTCCAATCAGATTCCAGTTGCATCAGCGCAAGCTAAAAAAGGCTCTGCGGTAGTAATCACTATTTCCGATGGCCCAGGCGATGCCATGGTTCCTGACGGGTTAATTGGTTTATCACTAGGCGACGCACGCGCTGTATTGACCTCAGTTGGTCTAGTCGTGGCTCGAACTGAAGTATCACCTTCGGATAAACCACAAGGAACTGTATTGGCTGTGACTCCCGAGATGGGTTCAACTGTTACAGCCGGTACTGGGGTGGTTTTAACTATCGCAAACGGTCAAGTAGAAATTCCTAATTTAATTGGAATTGAAGCAATACAGGCACGTGCAATTTTAATTAATTCTAATTTCTTAGTTAAAGAATTTAATGATTACGACTCTGCGCAAGCAATCGGTGTGGTAATTCGTCAATTCCCTGAAGCTGGCGCAACTCGTACTATTGGTGAATCAGTAACTATTACAATTAATAAAGCGCCTTAGCTGCGAGTGCCGATTACTGGTGATAA
>RFRA01000081.1 GCA_009924725.1 Actinomycetota bacterium | reverse complement strand
GCCTTAAAAGCTGCCGGATTTGAAATCGAATTTTCAAATGCTGGCCTATACATCTGGTGCACGCGAAATGAAAGCGATTGGGAATCAGTTTCGTGGCTGGCAAAGTTGGGAATCTTGGCCACACCTGGAAATTTCTATGGCCCGCTCGGGCAATCGCATATTCGGATTGCCATGACTGCCACAGATTTGCAGATTGCTGATGCCGCAGCTCGTATTACTGCGGCTTTAAAGGTTTAACAATGACCGTTGGAATTCTGCTAGTTGGCGGTTTTGGTACTCGGTTACAACCACTGACAAATAAGACTCCGAAGCCAATGTTACCTATTGCAAATTTGCCAGTAACTGAACATCAATTACTGGCCGCCAAAGCTGCCGGAATCACCAAAGTGGTGCTAGCAACTGCTTATTTAGCTGAAACATTTACGCCATATTTTGGAGATGGCGCTAAGTGGGGAATCGAGCTTAAGTACGCATTAGAGAGTGAACCCCTTGGAACCGGTGGCGCGATTAGAAATGCCGCTGAGTTGATTTTCTCCGAAATTTCTGAGAACGAATCAATTGTGGTCTTTAATGGCGATGTATTAAGTCGGCATGATCTGACCGCGCAAATAAATTTACATCAAAGTTCATCGGCTGCAGTTACCTTGCACCTAGTTAATGTCGAAGATGCTCGCCCTTATGGCTGTGTGCCATTTGATGAAAATGGCCGGGTCACTGACTTCCTGGAAAAAATGGAAAACCCAATCACAAATACAATTAATGCTGGTTGCTATGTTTTTAGTCCGCAAGTAATCAAGGAAATTGAACTCGGTAAAGTAATAAGTGTTGAGCGAGAAGTATTTCCGCAACTACTCAGATCTGGAAAAGTTGTGCAAGCATTCGTTGATAATTCATATTGGCTAGATATGGGAACCCCAAAAGCTTTACTCAAAGGTTCACAAGACTATGTTGGGAATCGCGATTTTATTGTTGGCGCAAATTCAAATATTTCAGCTAGTGCAAAAATTGTTAACGCAAGTGCAATCGGTAGCTATGTAACCATCGGCGCAAACGTAGAAATTTCTGCTTCAATCATTAGAGATGGTGTAACAATTGCTGAGGGCTCTAAATTAGAAAGTGTTTTTGTTGATACCAATACAACGGTTCCAGAAAAAACCCAGGCGAGTGGTGCCTACTTATCCGATAACGAAATAGTCGCGTTGAAACTTTAAGAACCCTCAACTTCTACTTTAGTTTTTACGCTTAATTCATGTCCAATTTGCCGTTTTTAGGCCTTGTTGGGCTTGACTTAACTGACTTACACGCGTGTAATTCACCTAAGAGAAGGCCACATGCCGTCAGGGCAGGGCCACTATTTATGTGGAGAGTTATTAATGCCGATTCGTCCAGCACAAAACCCTTCCTCCTCAGGTCCCGTTATTCAGTTAGCCAGTGGCGAAAGCGTTGAGCTTTCCTGGCAAGAACGTGCACTTTGTGCGCAAACCGATCCCGAAGCTTTTTTCCCAGAAAAAGGTGGCTCCACTCGCGAAGCAAAGCGAGTCTGCCTTTCCTGCGATGTTCGTTCTGAATGTCTTGAATACGCTCTCGCACACGATGAGCGCTTCGGAATTTGGGGCGGGCTCTCCGAGCGAGAGCGACGTCGACTTAAGCGTCGACCTGCTTAATCGATTCATTTCGATTAATTAGGAAACCAATAAAGAAACGCCAACAAAAATCATGGCGACTACAAAAACAACTGACCCGTTTCATGTTACTGCTGTAATTGTTTCTCACGACGGCGCAATCTGGTTACCTGAAGTAGTTGCTGCATTATCTTCGCAAACTCGCAAGTTAAATCAAATTGTGGCAGTTGATACTGGCTCTAAAGATAAGTCAGCTGCACTTCTGAGGGCAGCAAAAATTCCAGTTCTCTCATTACCTCGAGATTCTGGTTTTGGTGACGCGGTTTATCGCGCCGTTGAAAAGTTTCCTAAATCCGATAATGAACGTAACGATTGGATTTGGGTTATTCATGATGACTGCGCACCAAAGTCTGATGCCTTAGAGAAATTACTAGTAGAACTAGTTGAACGTCCTAATGTTGCGATGGCCGGACCAAAACTATTGGGATGGCATGATCGCTCGCATTTACTTGAAGTTGGCGTGAGCATTACGAATAACGGTGCGCGCTGGACTGGTATGGAGCCTCACGAATATGACCAAGGTCAGCATGATGGGGTTCGCGAAGTTCTTTCGGTAAGCACGGCCGGCGCGCTTATTCGGCGCGATGTTTTTGAAGAATTGGGTGGTTATGACCCGCAATTAGCGCTATTTCGCGATGATGTTGATTTTGGGTGGCGAATTCGAATGGCGGGCCATTCTGTTATTGCAGTTACGGATTCTGTGGCGTTTCATGCTCAAGCGGCGGCATCAGAACGTAGATCGGTAGATGTCGAAGGCGCATTCTTGCATCGTCCTTTGCTATTAGACCGCCGTAACTCTGCCTATGTTCTTCTAGCAAACTCTTCAGTTTGGCTAATTCCTTGGTTAATCGTGCAACTTACAGCTAGCGCTGCCATTAGATCTATTGGCTATCTAATTGCTAAGTTGCCGGGTTATGCCAGTGATGAAATTTTGGCGGTTGCCTCTTTAATTTTTCGACCAGCGATTCTTCGAGCGGCGCGCAAAGAACGCCGGATACACCGATTATTGCCTCCTCGGATAATCGCCGACTTTATTCCGCCTCGTTTAACTCAATATCGAAATGGCCTAAACAATTTTCTGGAATCAATTCGGAATCGAATCTTTGCAAAGCTGCCCACAGATAATGATTTTGATGAAGAGTTCAATGATGACGCCGATTTACTAACGCCAGTCAAAGTTGTTAATTGGGGGAGCATCTTTAAACGCCCACAAGTTGTCCTAGGAATCTCGCTCTTCATTTTTATCTTGCTATCTTCAAGATCGCGCTTCGGTTCCTTAATTGGTGGCGCCTTAGCAACTACGCCTCATGGCACTAGTTCACTTTGGCGAAGTTATATTGAATCCTGGCATCAAGTCGGAATGGGAAGTTCATCGCCTACGCCACCGTGGGTCGCAATCCTTTCCTTGCTCTCGATTTTCTTCTTTGGTAAGTCGTCAGTCTTGATTACTTTCTTAATCTTCTTTGCGCCAGCACTAATGGCGCTGTCGGCGTATAAGTTTTTGAAACTCGTAACTGCTAATTCTTGGTTACGGGTGTCTGCGAGCATGCTTTATGCCATTAGCCCAGTTGCAATTGCCAGTGTAAATACTGGGCGCTTAGGAACTCTAGTTCTGCTCATTCTGTTGCCCTGGATTGTTGCCAGCATTCCCACTCTTGAAAATTTTGAGAAAATTTCATGGCGCCGCATATTTGGAGTAGCGCTTTTGATCTCAATTGCAACTTCATTTACCTTGATGGTTTGGCTGGCCGTGTTGTTGGTAACTGCAGTTGGGGTTGGCCTCGATGTAAAGAGTTTTAACTTGGATCTAAACCAAGAGCTTTTTGATCAAAAAATAAAGCGCCGCATAGCCCTATTGGCTACGCCTCTTATTGTTACTGCACCATGGTCGCTAGTCGCAATTATTGATCCAACTCGTTTTCTTTATGAGCCTGGAATCTTGTTAAGCGGTGGCGGACCAAACCTGGCGCTCCTCGGAAACCCAGGTGGCCCAGGAGCGCTCCCTTGGTGGGCGATTAGTCCGCTGACACTAGTGCTAATGGTTGCGTTCTTTGCGAGCACGCAATTACGCAAAGTTGCACAATTAGGAATCTTGTTCTTGCTCTGCTCGGTAGCACTAAGTTCTCTTTCAATAACCGGAAACGGCACGATCGCACCTACCCAACTTTGGGTTGGTGCGTTCTTAGCAATTGCGACTTTGGCGGCAGTGACAGTCGGCACGATCATTCTGAATGACTTAAGAGATTATTTGATTGCAACTAATATCAATTACCGGCATATTTTATCGGCCTGCTTACTTCTTTTAACTTTGGGATATTCGGCAACTGCGATTTCCTGGAATATCTCGCAAGCTACTTCTTCACCAGTTTATTCAAAGAGCGTTAACATTTTGCCGGAATATCTAGGTGTGGAAGTCGATGCAAAGACACTGGTTTTGCGCGAGATCACTAATCGGAATCTGACCTCACTAGCTTTTTATATTTCACGTGGTTCAGATATCACTCTAGGTGAACCAGACGTTGCTCCGATCCAAGATCCTGCGATTGCGAAAGCGGTAATTGAGCTTGCTGACGGAAGTGGATTAAGTACCAGTAAAACTTTTGCAGATTTTGGAATTAAGTACTTATTTGCCAAGAATCCAATCGATAAGGATGTAGTTCGTACTATCGACTCCCTCGGTGGCTTTACACGCACTTCAGCAACGACTGATGGCATAGTTTGGAAAGTGAGTGAGCCAACTGGTCGCTTAGTCTTTACCAACATAAAAGGTGAAGTAACGCTACTTGCAAGTGGTGGAATTGGCGTCACGACCAATGTTCCAGGTCCCGGAGTAATTACCTTGACTGAAAATTATGATTTAGGCTGGCAAATTCTGCAAAATGGTTTGAAACTTGAGCGGAGCGTGAACGAAGCGGGATTACCGCAGTTCAAGGTGCTTGAAGCTGGCGAGTTCACTTTGATCCATGATGGAACTTTGCGTCGAGGAGCACTAAGTCTGCAATTTATTGCTTGGACAGTTTTGATTATTTTGGCGTTACCTGCTGGCCGACGAAAGCGCGAGATCTCGGATATGGAGCTCTCATGAAGTTTCAGAAAGGTGTGATCTTAGTTGGAATCATTGCGCTAGTTCTATTGGCTACAAATTTATTTGATGCAAATACAAGTGCACGTCAATATTCGAAGTCTTATCCTGCTGTTGTTTGCCCACCCAACCCAGCGGGTGTCACGACAGCTTCTTCAGTTGCATCAAAGATGACGCCCTTTTATCGAGTTGGAAATAAGAGCACCAAATTAGTTAGCATAAAGACACTTCGCTATTCCAGTGTCAGCGATCCAATTCTGCTACAAACTGAAGGTGTTACTCCAGTAAGTTTTCAGAGCCGGACCGGAGTATGGGCTGGTTCAGTTCTCTGCACGGCTCCTGCAACTTCGCAGTGGTTTGTCGGTGGAACTTCGGATGTGAGCAGTAGCGGAGTTATTTATTTAGTAAATAGTGGCTTAAGTGTTTCAATTGCAGATGTTTTCACTTGGAGTGAAAATGGCGAACAGTCGCTAAAAACTATCACCTTAAAGGCGAATTCAAGTGCGGCAGTTAAACTCGATTCACTTGCACCAGGGGACTCAGACATCGTGGTTAAAGTTGT
>RFRA01000009.1 GCA_009924725.1 Actinomycetota bacterium | reverse complement strand
ATTTGCAACGCTTCTTGTGCGTCATATTGACGAGTCATAAACCAAATTTCGCGAGCTTTCTTCTGGCCCACACTGGCGGCTAATAAACCAGAACCATAACCACCATCAAAAGAACCAACCATTGGGCCGGTCTGACCAAAGAGTGCATTGTCGGCCGCGATTGTTAAATCACAGACCACATGCAAAACATGGCCACCACCGATTACCCAACCAGCAACCATGGCAACTACTGGTTTAGGGGTGCGACGGATTTGTACTTGTAGATCTAAAACATTTAGTCGCCCGATGCCTTGCTTTGCAAGATCATCATCACCTAAGTAACCATCGTCACCACGAACATTTATATCGCCACCTGAACAAAAAGCTTGGGTGCCTTCGCCAGTAAAAATAATTACGCCGACTTCAGTGTTATCACGTGCTAAATCAAATGCGCTCTTTAGTTCAGCCAAAGTTTGTGGACGAAATGCGTTATGAACTTCTGGGCGATTGATCGTAATTTTTGCAATGCCATCGCCAACTTCATACTTAATATCTTTGAAGTTCTCGCCACCTGGAGCGGTTTTCCACTTCGGAATCTCGCGACTTCCAAAGTCTCGCTTAATTGGCTTGCTCATTTTTCCTCCAGGAAGTGAAAGCTTGGTCTAGGAGCGATAGCCTACGGGCGATATGGATACCAAGTCACAACGAATAGTGAGCCCAATCGACGGGGCGTGGCCAACCACACAGATTATGGCCAGCCTTGCTAAGGCTTTGGTTTCCGATGGCCCAGCCCTTGGCTTTGGCGCTGTAACTAGTACTGAGGTTGAAACAACCACAGCGGTGCTGGTTACCTCGACTGGCAGCACCGGTGCCAATAAAGAAATTTCACTTAGTTCGGGCGCACTACTGGCTTCTGCCAAAGCTTCGAATAAATTTTTAGCTGCAAACTTTGGTGAAACTTGGTCACTACTTCTGCCACTGACACATATCGCCGCGGTAAATGTTTTAGTTCGCAGTTTAGAACTGGGCACGATCCCAGTTAATTTAATTGGTTACGAGGGTGAATATCCGAAAGTTGATTACACCGCAATTGTGCCTACCCAACTTTATAACGGGCTCAATGGTGACGAGCGATTACTAAAACATCTGCAAAGCGCTAAGGCTGTTCTAGTTGGTGGCGCTGCTCTAGGTTCAGGACTACAAGCGCAAGCAACAAACGCCGGAATTAAAGTTGTAACAACTTATGGCATGTCTGAAACTTCTGGTGGTTGTGTTTATAACGGTTTTGCCCTCGATGGAGTGCAGGTAGCAATATCTGATGCTGGATTTATCAAAGTCTCAGGTCCTATTCTGGCCAATAATTTAGCTTTAGATTCCAATAATTGGTTTGTTACCAGCGACCTAGGTGAATTAGTTGACGGACGTTTAAAAGTTCTGGGTCGCGGTGATGACGTAATTATTTCAGGTGGCGAGAATATTTCACTTTCCGAAATTGAAAGCGCTATCTCGCAGAGTTTTTCTAATTCTGAATTTGCTGCATTCGCAGTTTCCAGTGAAAAGTGGGGGCAAGAACTTCACGTTGCGGCAGTTAATGCTCCAGCTGATTTTTCTGAACAAGTTGAGCGTCTCTTACTGGAAAAATTTGGCAACTCAGCTAAGCCAAAGCGTTTCCATCAATTAGCTGCGCTACCTTTGATCGGAATCGGAAAAGTAGACCGAGGCGCACTTGCGCAATTAGCTATGAAATCGGAGCTTTAGTTTTGAATAAATGGATTGTTGGTGCTCGTCCGCGCACCCTCCCGGCTGCAATCGCGCCAGTCTTAGTAGCGACTTCCTTAGCGGCAAGTGATGCCAACTTGATGATGGCTGGTTTAGCTCTAGTTGTTAGTTTGGCGCTTCAAGTAGGCGTCAACTTTGCCAATGATTATTCCGATGGAGTTAAAGGCACTGACGATAATCGAGTGGGTCCAATTCGATTAGTCGCTTCAGGTTTAGCAAGCGCGAAGTCGGTCAAGCAGGCAGCTTTCATCTCTTTTGCCATTGCCGCCGTAGTCGGGTTAGTCCTGGCGCTATTGACTTCACTTTGGTTAATCGCAGTTGGAGCTGCAGCAATTTTGGCAGCCTGGACATATACCGGAGGCAAGCGACCATATGGCTATTTGGGCTTAGGCGAAATTTCAGTATTTTTATTTTTTGGATTAGTAGCAACCATGGGTTCTTACTATGTGCAGACTGAGAATTTAACTTGGCAGAGTTTTGTAGTTGCAATTCCAATGGGATCACTTGCCTGTGCGCTCCTGGCCATTAACAATCTGCGCGATCGTGCTCAAGATGAACTAGTTGGCAAGCGCACCTTGGCCGTTCGATTAGGCGATGCTAGAGCACGTAAACTTTTTGTTGCGCTTTTGCTGCTAGCGCACGTTTCAGCGCTTTCTGTTTCTGGTGAAAACACTCTCATCACTTTGGCACTTTTGCCGCAAACTTTTATCATCGCTAATAAGGTTCGCGCTGGCGCAACTGGCCCTGCGTTAATTCCGCTACTGGGTAAAACCGGCCAATTACAGCTCTGGTTTGGCGTGGTTTTCTCAATCGCGCTCGCGCTAAACTAATCCCATGACCAGAGTTCTATTTATAGTTCTAACTATCGGTATCCAGTTGTATGGATTAATCGATTGTGCTCAACGTGAAGATAGCGAAGTGCGTTCGCTGCCACGTTGGGGTTGGCTAATAATTATTGTGCTAGTTCCAACACTTGGTGCAGTTGCTTACTTAATCGCTGGGCGACCAAAACGTCCTGGTAATGGTGGCCGTAAACCAAAGCGTTCAATTGCACCAGATGATGATCCTGATTTCTTACGTGGGCTTTAAAGCGAAGCGAAAGCCTCATCAAGAACGCTCATTGCATCAAGCAATAGTTCATCTGAAATAACAATTGGTGGCAAGAAACGAATTACATTTGAATAAGTGCCGGCTGAAAGAAGCAAGACACCTTTCTTCGCGCAGTAATTAATTACCTTGGTCATTGCTTCAGTGTTTGGCTCAAGTGAACCAGGCTTTACTAATTCGATTGCCATCATTGCGCCACGGCCACGAACTTCAGCGATGATCGGATACTTAGAAGCCATCTCGCAAAGCGCATGACCCAAAATCTTGCCAACTTCGCGAGCGCGTTCAACTAAGCCATCTTCTTCAATAGTTTCAAAGACACCAAGGGATGCAGCGCAGGCAACCGGGTTTCCACCGTAAGTTCCGCCGAGGCCACTGACGTGTACTGCATCCATGATTTCTGCGCGACCAGTAACTGCAGCCAGCGGTAAGCCACCAGCAATACCTTTTGCGGTGATGATCATGTCTGGAACTACATTTTCAGCTTCAACTGCAAACATATTTCCAGTTCGTGCAAAACCAGTTTGAACCTCATCAGCAATAAAGATGATGCCGTTTTCAGCACAATACTTTGATAACCCAGGCAAGAATCCTTTAGGTGGAACAATGAAGCCACCTTCACCTTGAATTGGTTCGATCAGGATTGCTGCAACATTATGTGCACCAATCTCTTTTTCAATCTTATGTGCAACTTCTTCGAGTGCATCTGCAGTAATCGTTGCTTTATCGCCTAACCAACGTAGTTCGTATGGCATTGGCATGCGATAGATCTCGTT
This sequence comes from Actinomycetota bacterium, assembly GCA_009924725.1. Lineage (GTDB taxonomy): Bacteria > Actinomycetota > Actinomycetes > Nanopelagicales > Nanopelagicaceae > Planktophila. Next base: position 11,067 of record RFRA01000009.1, on the reverse strand, counting down.
TGCAAATGGTCCGAAACCTTCTTTGTATGGCATGTTCTTGGCAGTTAGCGCCATCGTTAAATTTGTCCGACCATGATATGCATGTTCAAACACCACAATCGCTTGGCGCTTTGTTGCATTGCGAGCGATCTTCACTGCGTTCTCAACTGCTTCAGCACCTGAGTTAACCAAAACCGATTTTTTCTTATGAGTGCCTGGTGTATGCGCATTTAACTTTGCACAAACATCGATATATCCCTGATACGGAGCAACTGTGAAACAGGTATGTGAAAAAGCTTGTACTTGTTCAATTACTCGATCAACTACGCGCTGTGCACTGTTTCCAACATTGTTTACGCCAATACCTGCGGCCATGTCAATGATCTGATTTCCATCTAGGTCAACCAGAATTGCGCCGCCAGTACTTACAATTACGGCAGGGAATGCAATTCCCAATCCACCTGAAACTTCTTCACTGCGTCGCTGAATCTCCGCCTTAGATTTTGGTCCAGGAATCTCCGTAACCAAGAGGCGTTGCTGAGGAACTGAAGTAAGTACGGTCATGAGTAAAGTCTAAGGCCATATTTCCGATCGGGGCGCCTTGAAGTTAGGCTTGCGGCTATGACCTACCTCAAAGCGTTGCGCGAAGATGCTCCGCTCTTAGACGCCTACCTTCGTTACTTTGAAGTAGCACGAACACCATTCACGATCCCTGGTCACAAGCAGCGTGCCAGCAAACTCGATCTTGGGTTAGGTGCAGTAGTTGACGGCGATACCCCGCTTTACGGTGGCTTAGATGAAATTAAATTAACTAACCAAACCTTAAGAAGCGCTGAATCGCTAGCCGCCAAATTATGGGGCGGTGACTACGCACGTTTCTCAGCTGGCGGTTCAACTCACGTTAACCAAGCTGTCATCTTGGCCCTTGGAAAACCTGGTGACAAGATTGCAGTTGCGCGCACTGCGCATCGATCAGTTCTGAGTGCTTTGGTGTTAGCAGGGCTCGAACCAATTTGGTTAGCTCCTGAAATCGATGCAGCGACTGGGGTACCTACCGGGATTCCACTTTCCGAATTAGAACGAGTGCTACCGCAAAAACCTATTGCCTTACTGCTTACCGAACCTGGTTATCTCGGAACAATTTCGCAATTACCTGAGTTAATTCGCAAAGCTCATGAATATAAAATCCCAGTAGTAATTGATGCTGCTTGGGGTGCTCACTTTGGTTTTCATGGAGATTTACCAAAACATGTAATGCAGCTTGGTGCAGATGCTTTAGTCACAAGTACTCATAAAGCTCTACTCGGGTTTAGCGCATCAGCACTTTTAGTTGCTCGTGGCGAATTCTTAAATTTAGATCGCTTAGAACAAAGTTTTGAGACAACTCACACAACATCACCTGCTGGCGCACCTCTTGCATCGATCGATGGTTGCCGCGCACTTTTGCAACACCGCGGCGAAGAGTTATTAGGACGACTAATTGAAAACGTAACGAAGTTCAAAACTGAAATTGCAGCTAACTTTGACCGCCCCATTTTCTTATCCCCCGGCGATTTCGCGGCTGGTCGCTTTGATCCGGTAAAGATTGTCCTTCGGGCTAATCAGTTGGGCACATCTGGCGTCGAAATTGAAAATGAGTTACTGAAGGCAAACATCAGGGTCGAGATGGCAGACCGCGACACGGTAGTTTTCTTAGCCACTTTGGCCGATGATGCCGAGAGCTTTGCTGAGTTGAGTAAGTCATTGCTCCCGATTTTGCAGAAACTAGTTAGCGCGCCTCGTGAATCAGCAACAGCTCTTAGCTGGTCAGTAGTTCCGCAGATTGCACTTTCAATGCGCGATGCCTACTTTGCTGATACTGAAATGATTTCAGCTTTAATGGCTGAAGGTCGAATTTCGGCTGATTTGATTGCGCCTTATCCGCCAGGTGTTGCAGTAGTCGCGCCCGGTGAAGTCTTAACGAAAGCGATTTTAAGCGGCTTGGCTGCAAATAAATCAGCTGGCGTGCGAATTGCTTACGCCACTGATCCAACGCTGCAAAGTTATCGAGTGGTTAAATCAAGTTAACTGATTTCAAAAGTAAGTGATAGAAAGTCATGTCAGCCCAAGAAAACCAAGCTCTGGTAAAAATTTTTGGATCATCTTTTCCAACTGATTCATGCATTTGATTAGTTCCGGCATGACTGTTCTCCAAGTACTGCAAACAAGTCTCAACTTCAGCTGCCGAAGTGCTTGTTATTCCCTGCATTGCTATTCCCAAAGGCCAGATTTGATTTTCCGGAGTGTGTTGCGAACCCAGCCCAGTTAACACTTGTCCCCGATAGAAATAGGGATTTTGATCACTGAGGACGAAGTTTCGGGTAGCTAAATAAACTGGATCAGATTCGCCGCAAACTCCTAGATACGGAAGCGATAAGAGGCTAGGTATGTTCGCATCATCTTGTAACAAATAATTGCCCAAGCCATCACATTCGTAAACAAATATCGGCTTACCGGCGAAATCAACTACGCCGAATTTCTCAATGCCATACTTTATTTCCTCGCTTATCTTCAACGCTCTTTCCTTGCTAGCTTGATCAGAAAACACATCATCAGGTAGCTCGGCTAATTGGGCTAGCACTTGCGCCATATGAGCATTAGCCGGAATCAGGTAGCCAAACTTGCACGCATCATCACTTGGTCTAAACCCACTCCAGACCATGCCCGTATATGCAACTGGTGCGCCATAACCGTCATAACTTAAAAAATCAAAATCTCGCACATCTTCACGTTTAAATCGATAAGTACTTGGGTCATGATTCTGTTCACGTTGTAATAAATCCAAAATAACTTCTACTGCTTTGTTAAACCGCTCTGTGAAGTGATTAGTAAAACCACTTTCCAGATACAACCGGATAGCCAGATCCAAGACGGCGGCTAGTGAATCTAACTCAAACTTTCGCTCAAAGACCCATGGGCTCTGGTCTGGGAAATCTTTATGCCAACAACTTCCATCAGGTTTTGGATTAAATGCATTGGCATAAGGATCAGTAAGTACATATTCGACTTGACGTTTAGAGACATCAGCGATCAATTGTGCTACTTCTTCATCTTGCGCAGAAGCAAGAAGCGGTCTAACTTGCCAAGTCGAATCTCGTAACCACATGGCTGGGATATCGCCGGTTATTACAAAGATTGATCCATCATCGGCTCTTGATAGCGTGTTTGAAAAAAGGCGTTGGATTGCACCTTGCGCTAATTTGAACCTGTTCTCAGATACCTTGCCTTCTAGAATTTGTAGCGATTTTGTTATCGCAATAGGTATTTGCAGGCCCGTTACATGCACACTCCAAATGGTAGTTTATTTAAATGAGCGAAGTTATTGGACATGCAAATGTCCGTTCAGCAGCACGGGACACTGAGAATTATTCCTCTGATTTACAAGGCGACCGAGATGTGCGGACCTATCGTCAGATTCCGCTTGAGGTTGACCCACCTAGACATCATTTGTTCCGGACAGCTTTAAGCCCGCTTTTCGTAAAACCGAAAATTGAAAAAATGATTCCAGAGTTTGACGTTAAGAGTGGTGGCGGCGAGTTCGTTTCTGAAGTTGCCCTACCGATGGTTGGGCATTGTTTAGGCGTTATCTACAACCGTCCGCAAGATGTATCAGAGTGGCTCTCGTGGGGCTCCGACGTATGGATTACTACGCCAACGGGTCGAAGTGGTGAGCACTTAGATAGATATTTGAAAAATGTTTTCGATGAAGCTGAAAATTCCAACGATGATAACGCTTGGACTTTTATCTCTCGGTTACAGCTAGAAGGTGGACCAATCTCTCGCACTGAGATGTATGGAATCGCAAATGTACTTTTAGCTGGCGGACGAGACACTGTGGTTAAGTTAATGACTGGGATGATTTGGCACTTAGCAACTGCATCCCAAGATCGAGAATTCTTAATAACTAATCCAGACAAATTGAGTAAAGCAATCCATGAAGTATTGCGTTACTTATCTCCGCTGCCTCGAATGGAACGTGTTCCGGCAAGGGTGCTTGCACAACCAGAAGAGTTACGTAATCCCAAAGATTATGACCATTTAAGTTTTGTCTCTGGAAACTTTGATGAGTCTGTATTCAGCGAGCCCGATAAAATTGATATCCATCGAGAGCGAAACCCGCATTTATCTTTTGGCTTTGGCCCACATACTTGTATTGGAAATCATGTCGCCGAAGTAGAAACCGCAGCGCTTGTTTCAACTTTCTTACGTGAGGTTAAAGCTTGGGAAATATTGCCAGAGTCGGAAATTTCCTACGACACCATCGGAAAGTTTCAATATCCAGGACGTTTTCATTCACTTCTGCTTAAGTGCAATTAGCGCTTAAAGTCCAGAGTAAGTGTGCTTTCCGGTTCCCCAAACATTTACATAAACGTAATTGAATAGGAATGTTGATCCAGCTAATAAACATAACCAGGCAGCTCTACGTCCACGCCAGCCCACAGTTACCCGAGCATGTAGATATGCGGCATATGCAACCCAAGTAATGAAGGCCCAAGTTTCTTTTGGATCCCAGCCCCAATAGCGACCCCATGCACTTTCGGCCCAAATCGCGCCTGCGATAACTGCAAACGTCCAGAGTGGAAATACAAAAGCAACTAAGCGATATGAAAGCTGGTCTAGTACTTCAAGTGATGGCAAGCGTTGCGCCCAAACTTTACGAGGCCCCTTGCTCTCCATATTGTCTAAGTAGAGGTAAGCCGCAGCAATCACATTTGCAAGTAAGAAAACACCGCCAGAAATAATGGCAGCAGAAACGTGGATGACTAACCAAGTTGATTTGAGCGCTGGTACCAGCGGTGAACTTGGAACATAGAGCAATGTCACTGCGGTGCCTAATGTTAATAACACGGAGAATGAAACCAGCACCCCAAGCCAGCGCAGATCGTATTTACGAAGTGCAAATAGATATGCTCCAGTAAATGCGAGTGCTCCAGTGATTGAGAATTCGTACATGTTTCCCCATGGAACTCGGCCAGCAGAGACACCACGAGTAGCAACGCCAAATAACAAAAACAGAAAACCAAGAATCATCATGGTGGTTGCGATTCGCATTGCTTTCTGAGTTCGCGAAGTATCAAAAGTTTTCGTGACTAGATTGCCTTCGGTTTCAGCAGAGGCAATTGGAGTGCGAACCGCCCAAGCAGTTTCATATGCATGGCCAAAAAAAGCTAGGGTAAAGAGCACCATGGCGGAATAGATTGCGTAGTTAGAGATGTATGCCCAATCTTGTGCTGACATTTAGTAACCTTTCAACTTCGCTACAAATTCTGACATCTCAATTGCTAAGCCGGGTGCACCATTCTTGGCTAAGCCGGCAACTTGAACCTCGCCAGCTGATACTCGAATCCAGATTCGTCGACGTCTGGTGAAGAGCGAAGCCAGTAAACCAAGGATCGCAACTATGCCACCGATTAACGAATAACTCTTGCCGGGATCGCTCACTATCTGCAAGTTCACCCATGGCACAACGTTTTCAAAAGTTATGGTGCCTTCGCTAAATTTCAGGAACTCCCCAGGTTTCAAGGAGTTCAGCGAGATTTGTTTCATCTTAGAAGTATCAATTCGGTAAACCGATTGAGGCACTCCACTGTCTAAGCCTAAATCGCCTTGCCAAATCGAAAAGAGCAATTTGGGATCTAATAGTTCCGGAAATACTGAAATAGCCCCCTGATTTGAACTACGTTCGTAAGTTGGTACGAATGAAGCGACAAAACCTAATTGCGGATCTCCATCTGGAACTTTGATCGCACCGATTGACCTTAAATTTGCATCTTGTGGCAAAAATGGAACCGGTCCTTGAAAAGTTACATTTCCCCGTTTATCTTGCACAGTAACAATAGGTGAATATCCATTTGCTTGTAAATAAACCCTAGTGCTGCCGAATGTAAGTGGGCTGTTGACTTTGACTACTTGCTGTTTAGGTGTAGCGCCTGGTTCGGCAACTGTAGTTACGTATAACGTGTAATCCTCAGGTGCGCTGGTAAGAGTGTTGTACTTGGCAACAAATTTATCAATCTTGATCGTAAATGGCGGTAGTGAACTTTCTTTACTTATCTGACCGAAACTGATTGTGTCGTAGGAAGTTGCATTGTTAACAAAACGCTCACCTTGAGTCAGAATTGCACTTCCGCGAACTCCAAATAGACCTCCGATTAAAACACCAACCAGAATTAGAATCAGCGAAATATGAAAGAAAAGATTTCCAGTTTCACGTAAATAGCCTTTTTCAGCTGAAATGCTGTCTTCATTTTCTAGAACTCGAAAACGCTTTGCTTTTAACCATGCCTTTGCAATTTCTATTTCATTTCCATTAGCGGGCCATGCTTGAAAATGCTCCATTCGCGCTAAGTTTTTTGGAGTCTTAGGTGGTAAAGCTCGAGTGGCCTGTAAATGTTCAAATGATCTCGGCAATACGCAACCGATTAGTGAGATAAAGAGCAAGATATAGATCGCGCTAAACCAAGGTGAGGAATACACATCAAAGAGAGAAAAGCGCTCAAACCAGATTGCCAGAGTTTTATGCTGCTTAAAATAGTCAGCTACGGCCATTGGATTCTGGGCATTTTGCGGGATTAATGAGCCTGGAATTGCGGCCAAAGCAAGTAATAGCAGCAGCACGAGCGCGGTTCGCATGCTGGTCAACTGGCGCCAGAAATATCTCACTAACCCAATTGCACCTATTTCTGGGATCTGAGTTTCATTACTCATTAGATCACCGGCACAAAATCTGAAATCAGCGAGCGAAGTGAAATCATTAAGTCACTCCATAGCCCGAGTAGTTGAAGCGCTCCAATAATAATCAAGAAAATTCCACCGATTAACGAGATTAGATTTCCATTACGAACTAACAATTTACGTAGCTTCTCAGATCTATCTAAGAACAGACCTGACAGAATAAATGGCAGACCTAACCCAATGCAGTAGCTAATCGATAAGAGTGCACCCCGAAGGGCTGAACTTTCCTGAAAAGCCAGAGTTTGAACTGCGGCCAGTGCAGGTCCGATACAAGGAGTCCAACCAACTCCGAATGCAAAGCCAAGTAATGGAGCTCCGATTAAGCCACCATAAGCTGAACGCTTTAGTTGCAGCGTTGGCATCAGCGGGAACTTGCCTAAGAAAACAACGCCCATCAAAATAGTTACTACGCCCAAAATTTGAGTAATGCCAGTTTCATGTTCAGTAATACGAGAACCAATGGTTCCAAACAAAGCACCGTATAAAACAAAAGGTGTAGAAAACCCAACAACGAATAAGGATGAGCCCAATAAAATTCTGCCACGCTTTGAACTAAAGCCCGCGGCATACGAAATATATCCGGGTACTAATGGAAGAACACATGGCGACAAGAATGAAAGCAAACCAGCCACCATTGCTACAGGTAGTGCAACAATTAAATAACCCGAGAAGATTTGCTCGACAACAAAGTTTCTCATTCAGCAGCTACGCGTTCTATCAAATCACTTAGTCCAGCGACTGTGGCAGGACCCGAAATTCGAGCAGCAACCCGCCCCTGTTTATCAATTACTACAGTTGTAGGGATCGCATTTGCGGGCAACGTGTTACGAAATCCAAGTAGCAGCGAATCATCAATAAAATTAGGGTACGGAACCGATAATTGACGGGCAAATACCTCGGCGTTGGCTAAGTTGTCTCGAGTTAGGATTCCCATGAATTGCACATCAGCGTACTTCTTCGAGAGCGCAACAAATGTAGGAATTTCGGCCCGACAAGGTGAGCACCACGATGCCCAAACATTAACCACCGCAATTTTATTTCCCACGAAATTAAACTTGGTTCCATACAAAGTATCGCCACTTAGCTTTGGCGCCATCGCTCGATCACTTGCTGAAACAAAAGTTATCGCGCCGTTTCCAGAAATATAACTTTCCTGCGCGATTGAACTCCCACCGTTTCCACAGCTAGTTAGAACCAGAGCGCTAACTGAAATGATAACTAATCGGCGTAAGTTACTGATCATTTTTTGGGTGGCAACAAATGTTTCGCTGGTTCAGAATAGGAAAGACCTGAAATCAAACCTTCCTCATCAAAGTGAATGCTGGTTACCGAGGCTAGCGAACATTCACGTTTGCGTGGATCATGAATTAAGCGACGTCCTTCAATCGCACTTCGCAAAATCCAAATTGGCAGTTGATGCGAGACACAGATGGCATCTTTACCATTTGCTGCTTTATTCGCCGCGAATACTGCTGCGAGCATTCGGGCAATTTGCTCATCGTAAGGTTCGCCCCAAGATGGTTTCCATGGGTTATATAAATGGCGCCATGCTGAAGGATGCTTTAGAACGCCATCGCCAATCCCAAATGGTTTGCCTTCAAAAATATTAGCTGCTTCGATTAAACGATCGTCGGTCGTAATTGAAATATTGTGTGCGGTCGCAATAGGTGCGGCAGTCTCTTGGGCTCTTTGTAGCGGCGAAACATGAAGTGCGCCTAGATCAATAGCTTTTGACCAATCACCCAAGGTGCTAGCCATTGCTTGACCACGCTCTGATAATCGCCAACCTGGTTGCCGGCCATACAGAATTTTCTGCGGGTTCTCTACCTCACCATGGCGAATCACATGAACAGTCGAAGTCATGCGCTAAGCATAAAGCGTCGGATTTACAGTTCTCTCGCTAAGGTAGTGACATGGCACTCACCCAAAAGCGAGCGGCCTTTTTCGATGTAGATAACACCTTGATCCACGGATCATCGCTCTACTTTCTCGGAAGAGGCATGTACCAGCGCGGCTTCTTCACCAAAGCTGATATTTCGCGCTTCGTCTTAGCCAACCTGAGATTTCGCTTAACCGGCAAGGAAAATAAAGAAGAAATAATTAAATTTCAAAATGCGGCAACCGATTTTATTGGCGGTCATGATGTTGCCGAGATCGAAGCAATCGGTCAAGAAATTTATGATGAATTTGTGTCGCCCGCCCTATGGCAAGGCACCATTGATATCGCGGGTTCTCACTTAGCAAATGGCGAAGAAGTTTGGCTGGTTACTGCAGCCCCAGAAGATATGGCAATTCTAATTGCTAACCGATTAGGTTTCACTGGCGCACTCGGTAGCAAAGCCACAATTAAAGATGGAAAATACACCGGAACGCTAGAAGGTAATTTGCTACACGGCGCCGAAAAAGCTGTGGCCATTAAAAAATTAGCTGAAGAAAGAAATTTTGATCTTTCGCAGTGTTACTCATATTCAGATAGCCATAATGATCTGCCTTTGCTTCGTGCGGTTGGAAAACCAAATGCAATTAACCCTGATGCAATATTGCAGTTGCGAGCGATGAGTGAAGGTTGGCCAATTCATGAATTTCGCCGGGGCCGTAAATTTAGCCAAATTTTCGGGCCACTAGTTAGCCGGTTGGCAGCCGGCTTGTCTTGGTTACGCCCGCGTAAATCTCGCTGACCGATAACCTTAAATAGGCGGATCAACCTTCTGTCCACTAATGTAGGACGGTTATGGAAATTCGCTCATTTACCGACTATCTGCGCTCGCTTGACGACGCCGGTTTATCTGAGCTTTTTGCCGCTCGCCCCGATTTAGTCTCCCCGGTCCCGCCTGATTTGGCCTCCCTTGCCGTACGAGCATCGTCTTCGCACAGCATCGCTCGCGCAATTGATTCGCTAACCGAATTTGAATTTCAAATTCTCGAAGCCTGCGTTGCTTTAGATGAAGAATTTACGCTTAAAAACGTGGTTTCTATCTCGCATAAAGATGCACCAATTGCAGTCGAGCGCTTAATAACTTTTGGCCTGCTCTATCCAACTGATAAAGGTTTGCGACTACCTACTTCGGTAAGTCAACTCTTAATCAATGAACCAGCGGGTCTCGGGCCAGCATCCCTAGCCAAATTAAAACTAACTGAATTAAATGAAGCACCAGAGGCAGCTAATCGAGTGCTTTCTCAATTAATTTGGGGGCCACCGCGCGGAAGTGTTGGCGACATTAAGAACCCAGGTCCTGGAATTGCCTGGTTGCTAGATCGTAAGTTCCTGGTTCCGCTAGATCAACGCACGGTAATCATGCCGCGTGAAGTCGGAATCTTCTTGCGTGGCGGAAAAGTACACCAGAGTTATGAAAGTACTGCTCCCGCTGTTACCGGGACCAAGCGAGTTGAAAAATCTGTAAACATGGCTGCTGCTGCAAACATTGCAACGGTTCTTGGTTGGGTTGAAGAGCTACTTCACTTCTGGGCCCAAGAACCAGCAGATGCACTTCGCTCTGGCGGGCTTGGTGTTCGCGACTTGAAGTTAATCTCTACCCATATTGGCATTGATGAAAATTGCGCCGCGTTTATCGCCGAACTTTCTTACTTAGCTGGATTACTGACAATCGATGGTGATGATCGAATCTTGCCAAGTAACAACTTTGACATTTGGTTAACTCAAAGCGCCGAAACACGTTGGGGGACTCTTGCTGCTAACTGGTTAACAACTTCACGCGTTAGCGGACTAGTTGGTCGCGGCGAAGCAAAAAGTGTTGCTGCCCTTGGCCCCGAACTCGATCGCGTTAATGCCGCCAGCACTCGGAAATTAGTTATCAACTTACTAAATCAGAGCCCGAATTTGGCTCCAGACTTAGCGAGCTTCACCCGCACGGTTAAATGGCTGGCTCCAAGTAAGCGTAATCCGGGCATCCAAGAAGAACTTATTTCCTGGACCTTACGTGAAGCGGAATGGCTGGGCTTCACCGGTCAAGGTGCATCAGCTAAATATGGGCGAGCATTTATGTCTGGAGCTGATGAGATCGGCATCAATGCTGATCTACCAAAACCGGTTGACCACATTTTGATTCAAAGCGATAACACTGCAATTGCACCTGGGCCACTTGAGCACGACATTGCTCGTGATCTCTCTGCAGTTGCAGATATCGAAAGTCGTGGCGGGGCAACGGTTTACCGTTTCAGCGAAGCCTCAATACGTCGGGGGCTTGATCATGGTAAGAGTGGTGAAGAAATTCGCACCTTCTTGGTTAAGACTTCGAAAACTCCAATGCCACAGCCGCTAGAGTATTTAATCGCCGATGTTGCTAAGAAACACGG
>RFRA01000080.1 GCA_009924725.1 Actinomycetota bacterium | reverse complement strand
CCTAGGTTTGCCGCCCTTGGCGTGATTGCTAATTTCCAACCGCTGTGGACTTATTTGGACCCGATGAACAAGGAATTGATTTTGCCGCGCATTGGTGAGGCTAGAAATAATCAGCAGTACCAATTACGTAAAGTTATTGATTCAGGTGCGCGAATTAGTTTTGGTAGCGACTGGCCAATCACAGATTTCACACCTCTTGCAGCCCTCGCTGTGCCAGTTCATCGCCAATCCCCCGACAAACAGCCACCGCAAGGTTGGAGTATTGAACAAGCAATAACCATTGAAGAATCTATGCACTTTTATACCGCGACTGTGGCGCATCAATTATTTCGCGAAGCTGACTATGGCAGTTTAGAAGTTGGCAAGATAGCTGATTTCATTATTCTTGATACAAATCCGATGCAAATCGACCCACATGAGGTGCGTAATATAAAAGTTTTAGCTACTTATCGAAAAGGTGAGAAAGTACTAATTAACTAAATTCCAGAGTGCAAGAACGGCCAGTGCGGCTTCTTCGCCCTTGTTGCCAATTCCAAGTCCAACATTTGAGCGTTCAACTGCTTGCGCCAAGTTGTCACACATCAAGACACCAAAACCAACTGGCTTAGATTTAGTAAGTGAAACTTGCATGACACCTGAGGTAACGCCTTGGCAGATGTAGTCAAAGTGCGCTGTATCACCGCGCATTACTAAGCCAAGAACCACTGCTGCATCAAAACCTTGATCTAGTTTTATCTGGGCAGCTAGGGGTAGTTCAAAGGACCCGGAAACAGTGAAAGTTTCGAATTCAACTTGAGCGGCTTTGAAAATCAGCTCTGCACCAGCGGCTAAGTTGTCACAGATTTCTGGATGCCATTGCGCAGAAATTATGGCTACTTTCTTGCCCACTAAAGCCTTTAGATTAAGTGACTCTAAAGTTGGTGATGTTCCGGCCATTAGATCTCCCCTAGCATGTGATTCATTTTATCTTTCTTGGTTAGCAAGTATGAACGATTGAATTTGTTTACTATTGGCGCCACTGATACAACTTTTACTTCTCGACCACTCTTAACAATGGCATCAACTTTTGTTTGGTTATTCGTAATCAACTCAACATCCTTGATCCCTAATTGATCCAAGATTGAAATTAAGTCTTGCCAATCACGGATATCGTTTTGGTGACCTAGTTCAAGATTAGCCGAGATGGTATCTGCGCCAGCATCTTGCAATAGATAAGCCTTGATTTTCTCGCTAAGCCCAATGCCACGACCTTCTTGACCACGTAGATAAATGATGTAGCCAGCACCTCGTTGAGCAATCAGTTCAAATGAACTCTTTAATTGCTCGCCACAATCACAACGAAGTGAACCAAAGGCGTCACCAGTGAGACATTCGGAATGCGCTCTGATCAGCGTCTTATCTGCACCTTCGCCAAACTTCAAAACCGCGTGATCAACACCAGCATCGCCCTTAAAGGTGGCGATTTGCCAACTGCCACTCTCATGTGGCAACTGCGCCCACTTGATTTCATCTTTACCGGCTGAACTCTTCGGTAAATGTTCGATCGCATACTTAGTCAGATCTTCAATTGTGATTACTGGAATTTCAAACTCTGCCGCAAAATCAAAGAGTTGCATGCCTTTCATTACTGTTCCATCGTCATTGACTAATTCTGATAGAACGCCTGATTCGCCTTGGTTAGCTAATTGGCACAGCGCTAGCCCGGCTTCGGTATGACCACTGCGACCGGCTAAGCCTTCGGGGTGCGCAATTAATGGAAACACATGGCCTGGGCGAATGAAATCTGACGCCTGACTATTAGCTGAAGCCAGCTTGCGCACACTATTCGCTCGCTCTGTAGCGCTAATACCAGTGGTTAGACCGGCTTTAGCATCGATAGAAACGGTGAAGGCCGTACGTCGCAGATCTTCGTTCTCTCGAACCATGATCGGCAAGTTAAGTTCCTTAGCTCGCTTAGCACTAATTGCTGAGCAAATAATTCCTGATGTGTGGCGAATCAGGAAAGCCATATCTTGATCAGTGATTTTCTCGCCAGAGATAATCAAATCGCCTTCATTCTCACGATCTTCAGCATCGATCACGATTAGGAATTTACCTTGGGCAAAAATTTCTACCGCTTCGGCAATGTTCGTCATTGTTTTTTCCATCTTAGTTATCTCTTTTAGTTAGTCGTTCAACATATTTGGCTAGAACATCAACTTCAATATTTACTAAATCGCCAGGTTTCTTAACTGACAAATTTGTCTTAGCAAGAGTCTCCGGAATCAACCAAACAGTGATTTGATCTAATTCATCCTGTACTGATCCCACAGTTAATGAAACGCCATCGATACAAATTGATCCTTGCGGCACTACATATTTCATAAGTTCGGCAGGAAATTGAATGTCCATCTGTAGCCACTTTTCGCCGGGGCTAAGAAGTGCAATTGAGCCAGTGCCATCGACATGGCCCTGAACAATATGTCCGCCAAGTCGAGAGCTGACTAGAGCTGCGCGTTCAAGATTTACGGCATCGCCTTTTTCGAGATTCTGCAATGAAGTGAGTTTCAGGGTTTGCGTCATGACATCGACTGAAAAAGAATTGCTATCAAATTTTGTAACGGTTAAGCAAGTGCCATTTACTGAAACAGAATCCCCAATACTTAATGAATCGGCAAATGGCACTGATTCAAAGGTGAATACTGCAGAGTCGGTAGCCATATCGATGCTTGCTACTCTGCCTATGCTTTCAACTAAACCAGTAAACATTTAGATCCCCGTTTCCTTGGTTAGCGTGATTTTTAAATCATTACCGAATTGCGCAACATCTCTGATCAAAAAGTCCATTTTTTCCTTGATATTGGTGGCTCCTAGGTCCCCAATAAATGATTGGCCAGAGCCCAGCAAACTTGCTGCTTGAAAGATAATCAATTCATCAATTAGTCCAGCCTTTAGTAGCGCAGTACCTAATTCACTACCCGATTCAATTAATAATTGGTTGAACTCGCGCTCAGCGCATAGTTGCAACAAGTCGGAAAAATCATGGCTGCGCAGGAATACAGTTTCGGCCGCATCATTATGCAAATTGAAATCACTTGGGATCTCACGCAAACCCATCACGATTCTGACGGGATTATTCTTGCTCGTCGTCTCTTGATCTCGCGGAATCAGATTTGGATTATCAGCAAGCGCCGTTTCAGTGCCAATCAAAATTGCGCTGCTCTCAGAACGTAGTTGGCTAACTTCTGCGCGAGACTCTTCGCCGGTGATCCACTTTGAACTGCCGTCGATTGCGGCAGTTCGGCCATCTAGCGTTGTGGCAATTTTCCAAATGAAATACGGACGGTTGTTTTTAATCTTATGTAGCCAAGCTCGATTACTCTGAACAATTTCAGGAACTTCACCATTGAAAACAACTTCAATTCCGGCGGCTTCGAGCGTTTTTGCTCCCCCGCTTGCTACAACATTTGGGTCATGCACTGCATAAACAACTTTGGCGATGCCAGCTTTAATAATTGCTTCAGTGCACGGCCCCGTTTTTCCCTGATGATTACAAGGTTCGAGCGTTACAAACAGTGTTGCGCCTTGCGCCAGTTGCCCAGCTTGCTCGAGTGCCACAACTTCGGCATGAGGGCCAGCCTTATGGAAACCTTCACCGATGATTTTGCCGGCGGAGTCGACTACGACAGCTCCAACAATGGGATTTGTTCCAGTTAGACCTAAGCCAAGGCAGGCTAGTTCATTAGCTCGCTTGAGCATTGAAATATCTAACTCGCTAATGTCACACCTCCCTTAGAAATCTTTAGTAGCGATTTCCGGGGTGCTTAATTCGCGCTCAGATTTTTTATTTCTGAGCGCCAAACCTAGGCAGGCATGGTTAGCCCACCTAAATAATGTTTCCTCTCATCCGGACTTTAACCGTCGGTCTTGGAATTACACCAAGTCCACCGAGCGCTGGATGCGTTCGGGTCGCAGACTTTCACTGCCGGTTCGGAATTACACCGACCCCGGAAACAATTGCTTAACATTAGCACTCCAACTCTGTGCGCCGTTAATGGGTCTAATATTTAAGCATGAGCAACTTATTCGATCCCATCACACTTCGTGGCCTGACCATTAAGAACCGAGTCTGGGTAAGTCCGATGTGTCAGTACTCAGCGATCGATGGCGTCGTGGGTGATTGGCATATGGCACATCTCGGTGCATTTGCAACCGGTGAAGCTGGATTGGTTATGGCAGAGGCATCTGGTGTTGTGCCGGAAGGTCGAATCTCAATTGCTTGCCCTGGAATTTATAACGATAAACAAATTGCAGCATTTAAAAAGATAACTGATTTCGCACATACCCAAGGTGTTGCGATGGGAATTCAATTGGCACATGCAGGTCGTAAAGGTTCCACCATGCGACCAACTGATGATCATTTAATGGCAACACCTGCTGAAGGTGGGTGGACCACACATTCTGCCTCTGTTCAGGCTTATCACGGAATGCCCGAACCGCTTGCACTAACTGTTCCGCAGATTCATCAGTTAGTTAAAGATTTCGCTCAAGCTGCCAAAAATGCAATCAAGGCGGGATTCGATGTAATTGAAATTCATGCCGCCCATGGGTACTTGCTTCATCAGTTCTATTCACCGTTATCTAATCTGCGCACTGATGAATACGGTGGCTCATTTGAGAATCGTGTGCGATTCCTAATTGAAGTTACGACCGCTGTTCGAAATGCGATTCCGAATTCAACTCCCCTTTTCATTCGTATTTCAGCGAGTGACTGGACAGATGAAGGTTGGCAGATCGTTGATTCAGTAGAACTTTGTAAGCAGCTAAAGGAAATTGGCGTTGACTTAATCGACGTTTCATCTGGCGGCAACTTACATAACGCACCGATTAAGCCAGTTCCGGGATACCAAGTTCCATTTGCACAAGCAATCAAAGTTGAATCAGATATTGCAGTTGCTGCAGTTGGTGCGATTACCGACCCACATCAAGCACAGGAAATCATCAATTCAAATAAAGCAGATGCGGTTTTCTTGGCACGCGCGATGATTAGAAATCCACGCTGGGCGATGGCTGCTGCCGAAGAGCTTAAAGAAATGATTAGTTGGCCAGCACCGTTAGAGCGTGGCCGTACTTTTAAAGCTTAAGTAGTTTAAGAAACTGAAATTACATCTACGACGAAAATTAAAGTTTCATTTGGGCCGATTGGTCCACCACCAGCTGCGCCATAACCAAGTTCGGCGGGAATTACTAGCAAGCGACGTCCGCCTTCTTTCATTCCTGGAATGCCTTGTTGCCAACCAGCGATCACGCCAGATAATGGAAATGTTGCTGGAGATCCACCATCCCAAGATGA
>RFRA01000079.1 GCA_009924725.1 Actinomycetota bacterium | reverse complement strand
CGAAGGAAAGCGCATTGCCGAATTGAGTCTTTTGATTCGAAAAACTCTCAGTGCTGCAGATATTGGAATCACTTTTGCAGGTGAGGATATAAATTGCGTTGGCCAAACTATTGCATTAGTAGCAGAAGGTTGCGTGGGTGAAGATTTAGTTCGTCAATTAAATGAATTGAACCTAGTACTAGATTCTGGGTCTGCTTGTACCGCGGCTCAAATGCAACCAAGTCATGTACTGGCCGCGCTTGGAATGAAGAGTGAAGGAAACTTACGCATTACGTTGCATCATGGCGTAACCGAAGCCGAAGTACGAGATTTAATTGATGCGATTACTTCAGTTGTGCAGAAATCTCGCTAGCCGCAACATCACCATAAGCTTGGGCAAAACGTGACACAAACTCGGCAGCAGTAAAGCGATATTCCTGAGTTCCAGTTGTTTCAATAACGTAAGTTGCAATCATCGAACCGAGTTGAGCACATCTCTCATGGCTTAAGCCCCAGGCTAAACCGGCTATAAATCCGGATCTGAATGAATCACCTACCCCAGTTGGATCAATCTTTGCCTTTTCTTTCGGCACACTTACTTGAACAAATTCGCCATTTTTGGATTCAACTTTTGCGCCTTTTGATCCAAGTGTTACCACCCGATATTCAACTAGGTTGAGAATCTCGGCATCTGTCCAGCCGGTCTTTTGCATCGCAAGAGCTAATTCGTATTCATTTAAAAACAAATACTTAGCGCCCGTAATCAGTTGTCGAATTTCTTCACCACTCATGCGAGCCATCTGCTGTGATGGATCTGCCGCAAAGGCGATCCCTTGTGAACGACAAACTTCAGAATGTCGCAGCATTGCTTCGGGATCATCTGGTGAAATTACGACGATATCGAAACGACCAGTTTTATCCATGATTGGGCCTAGTTCGATATTGCGAGCTTCAGACATCGCACCTGGGAAGAATGAAGCAATCTGATTTAACTCAGTATCGGTAGTGACCATGAAATGAGCCGTGAACTGGGTGGTTGAGATCAATACCTGCGAAGTGTCTACGCCGTGACGCAGTAACCAGGCATCGTAATCAGCCCAATCTTTTCCGACGGCGGCAATTAAAACCGGATTGAGTCCAAGCACACCCATTCCGTAAGCAATGTTAGCCGCGCATCCTCCTCGGCGAACTTCAAGTCCGTCTACTAAGAAGGAGAGCGAAACTTTCTCAAGCGACCCAGCGACGAGGGAATCAGTAAATTTCCCGGGAAAGGTCATTAGATGGTCCAGGCCAACAGAGCCTGCAACACCAATTTTCATTAAGTTAGTTTCGCTTTAAGAAATTAATTAAAGGAATCGCCGCAAGCGCAAGAACCTTGCGCATTCGGATTATCGATAGTGAAACCTTGCTTCTCAATGGTGTCTACGAAATCGATGGTTGCACCCATTAAATATGGATCGCTCATCTTGTCGATTACTACCTTGACGGTACCGAACTCACGAACAATGTCGCCGTCCTGATTACGATCATCGAAATAAAGTTGGTACTTAAGGCCAGAGCAGCCACCAGGTTGAACCGCGACTCTCAAGCAGAGATCATCGCGGCCTTCTTGCGCCAACAAAGCGGCGACTTTGCTCGCTGCTACATCGGACAAAGTGATACTGGTTGTCTTGATATCTACGGCCTCGGTAGTCATTGCTCTCCCCTAAAAGTCTTACGAACAGGGCTCAATACTAGCCAACAGCGGCAGATGGTGCGACAAGAGCCCGAAAATTCGAGAGAATGTCGCCATGGCATTGACCGATCTCCTTTTGATGGGACGCGAACGCGATCTAACTAGCGAACGCGGAGTTTCATGTGCCGGCGAATTACCAGCGGCTAGTGATCCAGATTTAGTAGAACGGGCTCGTGCTGCGAGAGCGGCTTTAGGCTCTAAAGTCATAATTCTTGGGCATCATTATCAACGCGATGAAGTTATCGAATTCGCTGACATCACGGGCGACTCTTTCAAGTTGGCTCAAGCTGCTGCCGATAATCCGCAAGCCGAATACGTTATTTTCTGCGGCGTTCATTTCATGGCCGAAAGCGCCGATGTGTTAACAACTGCTAATCAAAAGGTAATTCTGCCAGATCTTGCGGCCGGTTGTTCAATGGCCGACATGGCAACTGCTAACCAAGTAGATGATTGTTGGAATCAATTAACTGAACTTGGATTTTCGCATAAAACTATTCCAGTTACTTACATGAATTCTTCAGCAGCGATAAAGAGTTTCACCGGAAAAAATGGCGGAACTATTTGCACCTCATCAAATGCAAGAAAGGCAATGGAGTGGGCCTTTACTCAAGGTGAAAAGATTCTGTTTTTGCCGGATCAACACTTAGGTAGAAACACTGCAGTTCTTTCAATGGGCCTAGCGCTGACCGATTGTGTGGTTTGGAATCCGTGGAAACCCATGGGCGGTTTAACCGAAGCCGAATTGCGTGCCGCAAAAGTGATTCTATGGCGTGGTCACTGCTCGGTGCACGGTCGCTTCAGTGCCCAAAATGTGGCCGACGTCCGTGAACGTGTTCCCGGAGTACAAGTGCTAGTGCACCCAGAATGCCAACATGAAGTAGTCTCAATTGCCGATGTTGTAGGCTCAACTGAAAAGATTATTCAGACTGTCACTAATTCCCCAGCCGGTTCTAAGTGGGCTATCGGCACTGAACTAAATCTTGTGCAGCGCCTCTCGCGCACTATGCCTGATAAAGAGATTCTCTTTCTCGATAAGACGATTTGCTATTGCTCGACAATGAACCGCATTGATTTACCACACCTAGTTTGGGCCATGGAGTCCTTAGTTCAAGGCCAGGTAGTCAATCAAATAGTCGTCTCTGAGGATGTTCGCAAATACTCCAAACTCGCCCTAGAACGCATGCTGGCTCTATAGTTCGGCCATGACTGAAGAAGCTGCAAAAAAAGGTCGTCCGACTCCTACTCGCAAAGCTGCTGAATCAAAGCGCAAGGTTTCAACTCTTGCGCCTGTGATTGGAAAAGAAGCAAAGCAGCGAGAAAAAGCCTTAGCTCGTGAACGTCGGGTTGCGGCTCGAGAGGCTTATTTACGTGGCGATGAAAACGCACTCCCGCTACGCGATCGTGGCCCAGTGCGCCGATTTGTTCGTGACGAAGTCGATGCTCGCCGATCTATCGGTGAATTCTTCTTACCAATTATCTTTGTAGTCCTTCTTTTCTCAGTAGTTCCAAACATGACGGTAAATGTCATCGCAATCGCGCTGATGTACACCGTACTTCTCTTTGCTGTTGTTGATGGCTTCTTTTTAAGTCGCAAACTAAAGAAACAAATTGTCGAAAAGTTCCCAGACGCCGATACCAAGGGGCTGGGAATGTACGGCTGGCTACGATCGACACAGATGCGACGTCTGCGCGCACCTAAACCGTCAGCGGCTTACCAAAAGAAAAAGTAATTAAGCGCGAGGCTTTGGACTGCCCATTAAGTTCGGGTCAGTTTGAACTATCGGCTTCAGCGCAGCATTGATTTCTTTAATCACTGATGAATCCAACTTTATCCCACTGCCCTTAGCATTTTCGGTTACTTGTTTAGGTTTGGTTGCTCCCATAATTGCAGTCGCAACATTTGGGTTACTGAGAATCCAGGCTAGAGCCAGCTGAGACATAGTTATTTCGTGGGCAGCTGCGATTGGCTGCAACTTAGCAACATGACTCAAGAATTCATCATTCATCATTCCTTGCATGAACTGGCCATTGTTATTTTTATTTGCACCACGTGAATCAGCCGGGATTTTCTTGCCTGGCAAATACTTACCAGTTAAAACACCCTGCGCCAGCGGCGAATAAACGATCTGGCTGATGCCTTCGCGTTCGCAAAGTGGCACGATCTTTGCCTCAATAACTCGATAGATAGCAGAGTAAGAAGGTTGATTCGAAACAATTCGGTTGTAGCCCTTGTCATCTTGAATTTTTAGGGCATCCTGAATTTCAGTGTGCTTCCAGTTTGAAACACCGATGTAATTAACCTTGCCCTGACGAATCAAGTCATCGAACGCGCTGAGTGTCTCTTCGAGTGGAGTTTCATAGTCGAATCGATGCGCCTGATAGAGATCGATGTGATCAGTTTGCAATCGTTTTAATGAAGCATGACAAGATTCCATGATGTGTTTACGAGATAACCCGCGATCATTCTTGCCTGTGCCAGTAGGAAAATAAACTTTGGTGAACAACTCGTATGACTCGCGCTTTACCCCTTTGAGCGCCGCGCCCAGAATGGTTTCAGCCTTGGTACCCGCATAAACATCGGCGGTATCAAAGGTAGTGATGCCGGCTTCAAAGGCAGCTTTTACGCAGGCATTAGCTGCAGCGGCTTCAACTTGGTTTCCATGGGTGATCCAGTTTCCGTATGAGATCTCGGAAACGTACATTCCGGTATTTCCTAAGCGGCGATATTCCATTTTGCTTCTCCCCTGGTTTCTTAGCGAACGTGCGATGGCATAAACGGTAACTTAACAATCTCTACTTTAGAAGTGCGACCACGAACATCTAGCTCAAGTAGTTGTCCGACCTTAAAATTTGAATTTACTAACGCTAGTGCAATGCCACATTTTAAACTCGGTGAGAACGTTCCGCTAGTAACGATTCCAACTTCAGCACCTTCGAACAGAACATGCATATCAGGGCGTGGTATCCCCCGATCGAGTGACTTAAGTGCCACTAGTCGGCGCGGGACTCCAGTTTCCTTCTGCTCTCTCAATGCTTCACTTCCTTGGAAGGCTTCCTTATTCCAGCCAACTGCCCAACTCGCACTTGCCATTATCGGTGAGATTTCCAAAGAGAGTTCATGACCATGAAGCGGATATCCCATCTCAGTTCGCAATGTGTCACGTGCGCCAAGGCCGCAAATCAAGCCCTCGTTGGCTTCAACTTGTTGCACTAGCGCATCCCAAACTGTTAGCGCTTGACTCCATTTTGGCAGAACTTCGAAACCGTATTCGCCGGTGTATCCAGTGCGACAGACAATTACTTCGCACCCAGCAATTGAAACATAAGTAAATGCCATGTAGTCGATTTCGATTTGTAATCCGAAGTGCGCCAAAACTTTCGCGGCCATGGGACCCTGCAAGGCGATGACACCAAACTCATTATGCAGATTAGTAACGGTAATTCCGCCCGGTGCATGTGCCTGTAGGTCTGCAACGACAGCACTGGTATTTGAAGCATTAGGCACAATAAAGAAATCGCTCTCGGAATTTCGATACACGATTAGATCATCAATCACCCCACCCGTGTCGTTACACAACATTGAGTACTGGGCTGCACCATCTGGAATTTTAGTTAAGTCATTTGTGAGCATCGAGTTCAAAAA
>RFRA01000078.1 GCA_009924725.1 Actinomycetota bacterium | reverse complement strand
GCAACTTCTTCTTTCTTAACCACGTTTACATCGCGTTTTCCAGATGCTGAAGTTATTCGCTTAACATCTGGATACCGCTCAACACCGGAAATTACATTTGCCGCGAATTCACTTTTGCGTAGTGCAACTATGGGGCAAGAGTTGAATGCGCAGAACGATCATGGTGATAAACCAGAAGTACTTGCTTATGACGATGAGTCAGCTGAAATTGCCGGAATTGTTGCTGATATGACGGCTTTGTTAAGTAGTGGTGTGCCGGCGCAAGAGATTGCTGTGCTTGCGCGAACTAACTCACAATTGAACTCAATAGAACGCGCGATGAATAGCGCGAAGTTGCCATATCAAGTGCGCAGTACTGAACGTTTCTTTGATCGCCCCGATGTAAAAGAATTCTTAAAAGGTGTACGTACCGCTTCAGTTATTCCAACCGAAGGAATTAATTGGTTAGACGAACTGCGCACATTGGCACAACCATTTCTAACTGGCCAAAGTATCGATGGCATTGCTGGGTTATTACATTTAGCGCGCGAACTAGATGAAGATACAAACTTCACGCCGAAAACTTTGCGTAGTTATTTACGCGAAGTTGAAGATCGCGTGCAGCAGAACAATCCACCGACCATGCCGGTTATTACGTTGGCTACCCTGCATGCAGCTAAAGGCCTTGAATGGGAGCGGGTTTTCTTGATGGGCGCCAATGTGGGCCTATTGCCACTGGAAACCAATGGTTTTACCCTTGATGCCCGCATGATTGAAGAAGAACGCCGCTTGTTCTATGTGGGAATGACTCGAGCAAAGCGCGAATTACGTATTAGCTATCGCGGAAAACCTTCACCTTTCTTAGCGCAAGCAGGGTTACTGACCAGTTAGTGGAACGCGCATTTAATTAATTTGCGTCATTGATTACCGATGCTTTACTCTTTCCCTTATGCAAAGAACTGCACATCTACATACAGCACACGCAATGCGTGAGGCTGTTATGGGTGCTGCAATGAAACCCGTATCAGCTAAGCGCGCGACATCTAATTGGCCTACTGCAACCACATTTGCAGCTTATGCCAATTTTTATGCCGGATCCGGGTCTGCTGGAGGTTCATTCGAATAACATCGAATAAGCCAAATAAGGGCCCTAATCCAAAAGGATTAAGGGTCCTTTTTCTTTATCCCGACAACTACCCAAACAAGAGAAAGACAAACTAACAAAGGAAAGAAGGTGAGAACCATGAGCGTTCTCTTCAGCGAACTACTAGTACCAGGATGGTCTGAAAGCGGCGACAAGATTGGTCTCGGTGACATCACCGGTACATATGGCAATCCGATCGCAAATACTTTGCCATGCCACGGTGCAGAACCTGAAACCTTCTTCTCTGAAGCAGAGGCAGATATCAAAGCTGCCAAAGCGTTATGTGGTGAGTGTCCAGTTCGTGCCAAGTGTTTAGCTGGCGCGCTCTCACGTCAGGAGCCAGTTGGTGTTTGGGGCGGCGAACTATTCGAAGATGGCGTTGTTATTCAAGCAAAGCGCAAGGCTGGGCGACCACGCATTGCTGCTTAAAAAATAACTAGCGCTGCTTAAGAGTTAGCTGGCGCGATTTCTGGGAACCACGAGAGTGCTTCATCGCGGAACTTGCCCTCGGCTTCTAGTTGGCAGAAGATGCCAGTAGTGCCGAGGGTTACCCGGTGGATCAAGACATATTCAGCTGGCAGATTTAACTGGAACCCGATCTTGGCAGTTGGGTTTCGCGGGTCACCAACGCGTGCGCTTTGATCGCGTAGCCATTCGCGCGAATATTTAAATACTTCGGTTCTAAGCGGTTCAACTAGCGGTACTAGGTATTCCAAAACCAGATTTGGGTCGACATCTACATCGGCCAAGATGAAGCCATCTTTTTTGAAGCCCTCATAGAGCGCAATCGCATCATCATCGAGTGCGTGCTTGAGCAAATTCTTCATTGGTTCAGGGAAACCACCAGGTAAGCGGTTGCAGGCGCCGAAGTCGAGTACGCCTAAGCGACCATCATCTAGTAATCGGAAGTTGCCGGGGTGCGGATCAGCGTGAAGCAAGCCTGCGCGATCAGGGGAGGTGAAGTGGAATCGAGCCAACTTCATGCCCGCGTTGTTGCGTTGCTCTTGGGTGCCGCTAGCAATGATCTTCGAGAGCGGGGTGCCCTCTAGCCATTCACTAACTAATACGCGATCAGATGCCATCACAACTTTTGGAATCGCAATATCTGGATCGTTTTCATAAACCTCGGAATATTTCTGTTGCGCTTCAGCTTCGTAACGGTAATCAACTTCTTCAATGATGCGCGCACGAAGTTCTTCAAGCAACGGTTTCATATCTAAACCGGGCATTACTAATTGGAAAATTTTGGCAAAGCGTTGAATCTGATTTAGATCTGAAATCAAAGCTTCAGCAGCTCCTGGGTATTGAATCTTTACCGCAACAGCCCGACCATCTTTCCAAGTTGCTTTATGAACTTGGCCAATTGAAGCCGAAGCAGTTGGTTGATCTTCAAAATTAGCAAAGTTATCGCGCCAGTCTTCACCTAACTCTTTGGCCAAAACTTTATGAACAACGCGAGTTGGCAGCGGTGGAGCTGACTCTTGTAACTTAGTTAATGTTTCACGATATGGCTTAGCAATTTCTTCGGGTAGCGCCGCTTCAAAAACTGAAAGCGCTTGACCGAATTTCATCGCGCCGCCTTTTAGTTCACCTAAAACTTTAAAAACTTGTTCAGCAGTTTTTTCTTGAATCTCGCTAAAGACCATGCTGCCGGATTGACCAACAAGCTGGCGACCAAAACCGAGTGCGCTGCGACCGGCAATACCGACAGGGATAGAGATCATCTTGGCGGTGCGCGCCGTTGTTGATTTAGGGATCTCGGTTTCAAAGTTGCTCACTGGCTAATTCTGGCGAGGAAATGCGAATCTCGCACATTGAATTACCAGGCACACCCGCAGGCAGGGTTGAACGCGTAGGCGATGTGTTGGGGATTACATGGATGGGTGGTGTCGAGCAAGATTTGAGTGCCGATTAATTCACTAATGCCGGTATCTAAATAATTAAGAACGCACTGGGCGATCAGGCCGGCAAATTGTGTGGTGGCTGCAATGTTTAATTGTTGAACCGAGGCAAATATACGAGCTTGATTGATTTGATTTAGTAGCGGCGATTGTTCTAGTTGATCTAATTCAACACATCTATGGCAAGGGCTCTTACCCGGAATTACTAGCGGACCAACTCGCAGAGTTGTTGCATCAAGTGTGCTAATAAAAAGATGCGGCAAGTTAGAACTCAGCAAAGTATTGATTTTGGCTGGGTCTGGCGCACCAAAGATAATTGTTAAATAACTTGTAGGCGTTGGATTTTTAGGAATGGGAAAGAGCGCAAAGTCGCGAGCAATTTCTAAAATTCGATTTCCTAAGTCTGCACCTAGATCAGTTATTGCAAAGACGCCGCTACCGAGATCACTCGCCTCAATATCTCGCTGTACATTACTTAAGGCAAGGGTTGTTTGCGAAACACCCGATGCCAGCAAGTTAGTTAAGAGCGAGATTGCTAACCGATCATCACCACAAATATCAATAGCTACCTTTTGGCGATCACTCAGTGTTGTTACACCGGCATCTATGATTCCAGTTTGCCAAGTTATCTGTCCAAGTTCAGGTGCAATCCGTTTTTGTAATTGTTGATAGGCCGCATCTTGACTCTGATCTTGTCCATGTGTTTTGCGATTGGTTTTTTCGGAATGAAAGCGATCAGCTAAGACGATTGGTTTGGCAATTTGGTCAATCAAGTTGGCACCAACTAGCTCGTCGCAGATTTTGTTCACGACTTCAAATGGCGCTCCGGTTCGAATACTGATTTCAAAACAAGTTAGCGATCCATTGAAATTGGCCAAGATGGCTGCAGCGCCTGGATGACTGATTTGAATTCCGGCACTGGCATGGCCGATGAAATGTGCTTGCGGTTTGGTGCCGCTAATGGCGGTAACGATTGCCCCAGTCTTTAGGCGAGGCTTGATTTCGGAGATTTCAATTGCTGAATTAGGTGTCATGGGCGCAGAGTGCGCGCAAATCGATGGGGACTAAATGAATTAGTTGAATTTCTGCGGAAAGCCCGCTGATTTCTTACTCGAAGTTAGCGGCAATCGCCCGCAAAGTCAGATGCCTTCCTGAGCAAGAGAAATTTGCCCGGCAAAGCAAACGGCCCGCAACGATTAACTCGCTGCGGGCCGTTCGAGTAAAACTAGTGGTGATAAAAATTACTGAGCTTTGCCAAGGATGCGATTTACCTTGGTGCCACAGACTGGGCAAATGCCCTGTGCCATGCGACGACCAGAGTCGGAAACCTTTACAGTTCCTTCAAAATCACGCTTCTCTTTGCACTTAACGCAGTAAGCGTCACCTTTGTATGTCTCTGTCATTTGAAGCCTCCAATCGACGCGAGCATTTGTCGATGGAATTCGACGAAATTAACTGGCGTGCAGGCTTTACGATACCCCCGCTCACGCTCAAATTGGGGTTTCTGAGCGTACTTTGTGAGAACTTTTTTAGGCCATTTATTGGCCTGACTATAGAACTGGTGGGGCTAGATCGCTCTCGGCCAGCTCATAGCCATCGAGGTAAGCCTGCGCCTTCTCACCATCGGGATAGGCGGCCAAAATCCTCTGAAAATCGGGGCCATGGTCGAAAAAGCGCAGGTGGATCGCTTCATGAAAGAGTACATAGTCCTGCACGTAGGCTGGGGCAAAGCGCAGGCGGTCTGAAATTCGGATGCTGCGGTCGATGCCGGTGCAAGATCCCCAGCGCTCACGCATCTGGCGCCAGTCGATACTGGCGGGGCGTTCTGAGATTTCGGGGGCATAAGCCTCGATCAGCGCGACGGTGCGGGCGATCAGGGCGCTTTCTGACGGGGTGCGATCAGCTTCGGCGCTACGAATGCGTTCCACCATTTCAGGAACGATTGTTCGCTCATCGGCTTTGCTCATTCGGGCCGGGATCGAAACTACTATCTGTCCACCTTGGCGATATGCCGAAATATTTTTCTTCCGTCGCTTGGAACGAATGACGACAATTTCACCTTGGTCAACGCCGGGCAAAGTTGGCGCAATTTCCAAAGAAGTATCAACTAAGGGTTTAGTGATTTGTGATTCAGCAATTGAAAATAAATCGATATTTTCAGATGAATTCATGAGCAAAAGGTAGCGTGAAAGTAGTTCATTACAAGGAAAAGATTCACTTTGTCAATCTGAGAGTCGTTTGATTCGGATTGAAAACTTCGTTAAGTTCACGCTTACGAAGTCCTCGGATAACAGTTTTATATCTGCAAGGGGAAGGCAGATATTTAACAGCGACCGGGGACTTCGCTTTTTCTTTC
>RFRA01000077.1 GCA_009924725.1 Actinomycetota bacterium | reverse complement strand
GGAAACGGTGCTGCTGGCCGCGTTAACTTAGGAATCCACTCCCCGGTAGTTTTAATTGGGTCACCTGCAGCTGTGGCCCACAGCAGTGTTGAATTTCATCCTGATATCCAAGCTGCCGTTAGTACAGCCCAAGCCCAAGCGCTTACTGTTTCAGTGATGGCTTGGGATGGCATCGCAGTTGCAGTATTTGCCGTTGGTGATGAGATTAAGGCTGATGCCGCACAGACCATTGCTAAGTTTAAGGAAATGGGCATTACCCCTTGGCTAGTAACTGGTGATTCACCAGGAGTTGCACACGCAGTTGCACTCAAAGTTGGAATTGATATCAGCCACGTTACAGCTGCTGCTTCTCCTGAAAGTAAATTGACTGCGATTACTAACTTGCAATCTAAAGGTCATAAAGTCTTAATGATTGGTGATGGCATTAATGATGCTGCAGCCATTGCTGCAGCTGATTTGAGCATGGCAATGGGTACCGGCACAGATACTGCTATTGCTGCCGCAGATATAACTTTGATGCGACCAGATCTAAATGCTGCCATTGATGCGTTGCAACTATCTGAACGCACAATCAAAATTATTAAAGGCAACTTAACTTGGGCATTTGCCTATAACGTAATTGGTATTCCAATTGCAGCTGCAGGCTTGCTCAACCCAATGTATGGCGCTGCTGCCATGGCGCTAAGTTCAGTATTTGTAGTTACTAACTCGCTTCGAATCAGATAGCCCGGCACTGAGCTAGATAACGAAAAATGCCCTCATAGATTGGTATCTATAAAGGCATTTCACGTTAGTAGCGGGGGCAGGATTTGAACCTACGACCTCTGGGTTATGAGCCCAGCGAGCTACCGAGCTGCTCCACCCCGCGTCGGTTGCCCTAATCGTAAGCTGTGCAGCGGTAATAACCAAATTGGCTAGTTATTACTTACTTTCCTTGTGCAGATTCTGCTGCAGCAAGTGCTGATTGTAATTTATCTAGCGCACGACCGGCCGCAGCAAAATCACCCTTGGAATTTGCAGATTGATAATCCTTCAGTGCTTGAGCAGCTGCACGTAGCGCAGTTGATAGCGCTGTCGAATTCTTTGGCGTTGTTGTTGTCGAAGTTGATGGAGTAGCTGCCGATGTAGTTCCCGAGCTTCCGCCGAATACTTGATCAAGCGCTCCCTTTAGTGTGTCGTCATAGCCAATTTGATCACCGAAGGAAACTAGAACTTTCTGCAGCAATGGATACGCCGCAGTGTTGCTAGTTGCTCGTACATAAACTGGTTGCACATAAAGCAAACCACTTCCGACTGGCAAGGTAAGCAAATTACCAAGCACTACATCAGATCCGCCTTGACGCAATAGGGAAAGTGAATTTGCTACTTCAGGTTTAGCTTCAAAGTTAGAAGCAACCTGTGAAGGACCGGCAATATTTGTGCTGCGTGGTAATTGCAACACAGTTATCTTCCCGTAATTAGGGCCTGCTTCAGAATTAACTGCAGCGAATGCGGAAAGATTTTCACGACCACCACGTGGCACGAAAGGTGTGGTCAACGAGAAGGTTGACTTAGTCGCACCTGGCATTTGTAGGGTCATGTAATAAGGAGGTTGGTTGCCTGCGTTAGCACCAAAAGTTGATGGGTCACGAGGTACGCGCCAGAAGTCTTGGCCACCATAGAAAGCATCAGCTGTCTTCACGTGATACGCACTAAGAATGTCACGCTGAATGCGGAACATATCTTCTGGGTAGCGAACGTGATCTAGTAGCTGCGCAGACATAGCCTTCTTTGGCTTAACTGTATTTGGGTACGCCTTGCTCCAAGTCTTTAACACTGGATCTTTTTCATCCCAGGCATAAAGTGAAACAGTGCCATCGTATGCATCAACTGTGGCCTTTACCGAGTTACGAATGTAGTTAACGGTGGTGTCGGCTTGTGCGGTAATCGAATTTGAATTCGCGGTGAGCGCATCGGTAGTTGAGCCAGAAAGTGAGGTCTTGCGAGCATATGGGTATCCAGCACTTGTTGTGTAGCCATCGATAATCCAAAGTACTTTGCCATCGACAACGGCAGGGTATGGATCGCCATCAAGAGTTAGCCATGGCGCAGCTTTTGCTACACGTTCGCGCGGATTGCGTTCGTAAAGAATCTTGGAATCTTTATTGATCAAACTAGATAGCAGGATCTTCTGTTCCTGGTATTTGATCGCAAAAACTAACTTGTTAAAGAGTGAGCCAACCGGAACTCCTCCAGCACCGGTGTAGGTGTAGTTCTTTTGACCGTTCGCAGCAGTGTCATCTGGAAAGTCAAACTCGACCGGAGAATCTGTTTTAACGCCACCGATAATTGAGTAGTCAGGAACGTTTTCGCCGAAATAAACGCGTGGCTGGAATTCGCCAAGGCCCTTTGTTGGTGGTAAATCGCCGACGGCAAAGTTTGGCTTTCCATCTAGATCAACAGTATTTCCATAGGCTGCTACAAAACCGAAGCCGTGGGTATAAACCAAGTGATCGTTAATCCAGTTCCGACTTGGATTACCATCGATGTTTAGTTCACGGACCGCGACCACAGTATCGCGCTGCACACCATTAACTTTGTATCGATCAATATCCAGGGAATCTGGGAATGCGTAGTAAGGCTTGATCTGCTGCAATTGGCGGAAGGTCGCTGAAATTACATTTGGATCCATTAAGCGGATATTTGCAATTGTTGCCGCATCATTAGCTAGCTGTCCTGAAGAAGTCTTCAAGGTTGCTGCGTAATCTTTCATCTCAACGCCACTTAAATCATAAGCCGCACGCGTGGCATCAATATTGCGCTGAATATATGGCGCTTCCTTAGATGATTCAGATGGCTTGACCTGGAAAGTTTGAATTGCGGCTGGATAAACGCCAGCAATTAAGACCGCAGAAATAACTAGTAGCGCTGTTCCAGAAGCTGGCAAGAACCATGACTTACGGAAGATATTGGCGAAAAAGAGAAGTGAACAGATAACCGCGATTCCAGCCAAAATCGCTTTGGCAGGTAGTAGCGCATTTACATCTGTATAAGTTAGACCAGTAATTAATTTATTTTCTTTTAAAGAAAGTGCGTAGCGATCAAACCAATATGCCACACCTTTGAGAAGAACAACTAGGCCTAACAAAACTGAAAGCTGTGCACGCGCAAATGGCGTGGTGCGATCTTGACGCATTTGTGGACGCAAGCCGCCATATAAATAGTGAACGGCACCTGAGGCCAAGATGGCCAAAATCAGAGCTGAGAATCCCCATGAGATTAGTGATTGCCAGAATGGCAAGCGGAAAGCATAGAAAGAAATATCAATGTTGAACTGCACATCTTTTACACCGAAATCGGTTGAGTTCTTGAAAAGTAACCAAGTGCGCCAAAGTGAAGTTCCGGCGGTTCCCGCAAAATAGAATACGGCAGCACCTATTCCTAAGAATGCAAGCTTGCGCAGTGGCTCGAGCTGTGCGCGGTAACGTTCTAAGTTGTCATTCTCAACCGCCATCGAAACATAAACTGGGCGACGCTTGAATGCTAAATACACATTGAGTAGAACGAATAGCGAAGTTACTAAACCAAAGCCAATGAAGAGATAAACCTTAGTAAAGAGTGTGGTTGACCAAACGCTGGTGTAATCAACAGATTTGTACCAGAGCCAATCTGCATAAAAACCACTAAGTGAAACTAGTGCGATTGCAGCAGCTACCAAGATTCCGACAGTGATCGAAAGAGGGCTTACACGTCGGCCACCTGACTTGCGGCCAAAGCTCTTTGCGAAATCAAATTGCGGATTCGAACTCATCTATTTCTCCATTTTCTAAACAACCTACCCCGTTGGGATAACCCAATTTTGCGCTATTTATGGGTCTAACGCTAATTAGAGCAGCCGCTAGGCTCTAGAACAACCACTCAGTGGGGGCAGCTTTGCCATTTCCTGAGCCGGCTTTTTCAGCAGAGTCACAGCCTGCGCCAAGGTCGAAACTGCCACAACCTGTAACCCATTTGGAATATGTGAGATGTCGATGCAGTTATCAATCGGCGCGATAAAAAGTGTTGCCCCGGCTCGCTTAGCACCAATTAATTTATCTTCAATGCCACCGATCGGACCGACATCACCTTTTTTATTAATCGTTCCTGTCCCGGCAATCAAGCGACCATTAACTAGTTGTGCGCTATCTAATTTCTCAATAATTCCAAGTGCAAAAATCAAGCCACCACTTGGCCCACCGGTATTTGGCAAATCAAAATTCACCAATTGATCATTTAACTCACCTGACCGCAAATAAGGCACCAGATCAGGTTCGTTCTGATTCAAGTAGTTAAACGCTGCCGCAATTGCGTTTCCCTGCGAGCCATCCATTTCAGCCAGACTCTCTTTATTTACCTTTTCAGCGTCAACATCGGGTTCATAAATTACAGATTTCGGCACAACCACCCCATCGGCCTGAATCCAACGAGCTAAAACTTCAAACCCAAATACTTTTGCATCGGGCGTTGAAACTGAAACAGTCGTGAGCATTAATTTGCCAGTTGGTTTTGGGACCTTATCTGCGAATCTACTTGGAACTTGAACAACTGGACCTAATACATCAGTTGCTGGGCCAGGTAGCACGATGGCAAATGGCAGTGGAATGAAAAGTGATAAAACCAGAATAAATGCGAGAAAGTATCTAACTAAGCGGGGCAGCGGTGAAAATCTCATCGGATGCGCTTAGACAGTTGGGTCGACGGGCTTTTCTTTTGCTTCAAGATCGCGGGCCTGTTGTTCGCGGAAGGAATCTTGGAACTTCTGGAAAGAGGTTACTGAGCGCGTAGTTTCTTGCTCAAATTTGCCTTGAAACTTGCTAACCCAAAGCACATAAACCAGCGCGCCAATAAGCCCGGCAAGGGGAATTAGCCACCAAATTAAGGCGGTGAAGGCGTTGGACATAGCCCTAGCCTAGAGGTTTCGGGAAGAAAGTGCCCACTTGAGTTGTTTAACTAGTATTGCATCGTCAGGTTGTGAGAGTTAAGCAACTTCAGAAAGGTAGTTATGACATCTTTTGGTTTTGGACCCAGCGATAACTCAGACGACGCTGAAAAATCTGCCGAACTTGCCGCAGCTCTTGAAGCAATGCAGGCCCAGATGAAAGATCAGTTTGAAAAACTTGGTATTAATCCTGCTGGATTTGTTAATCCGCTACTTGCTAATGCGGCGAAGCCAGAACCGCTACCAAAAACTATTGTGCGCGACACTGCCAAAAAATTTACCCAAGCACATGGGTCGCAACCAGTTGGTGCAAATGATGTTGCTGAAATAAAAACCGCACTTGATTTGGCACAACTCTGGCTCGATGACAAAACAGATTTCGCTTTACATAGTTCAGAAAGCAGAATTGCGCTAAGTCGTACTGATTGGGTTGATACCTCGTTAGCTGGTTGGCAAGAAACTGTCGAACCACTTGCTGC